>SFCA01000157.1:0-33673 GCA_007095475.1 Microcystis aeruginosa Ma_QC_C_20070703_M131
GAATAGGGGCTAATTTTGCCGCTAATTCACCTTCTTGTCGTCCCTCCTCTCTACCTTCTTTCAAAGCTTCCTGATACACTTTAGTTTGTTTTAAATCACTTAAACTAAACATCGCTTCTCTCAGTAAACACTGATGTTTTTTCGGTTATTTTATCGTTTGACGCTTTTCACCTCCGAAAATTTTAGGAGTTCTTTGGTTTCCTAAGCCACTTTTGTCAGCCCAAATTTTCGGCAATTCCGATCGCCGATGAGAGCTACTACTTAGTTTTTCATAGTCTAAGGTGCGATTTTCTGATTTTCATTCTATCTTGTTTGAGTTGGCGATCGCTTTTTCTTAACTTCTCCAGTCAAAAAGTTGCACAGGGGGTAATCCATGTCAAAATACGATCACTAAACTGTTTCGCAGTTCCGTCGTTCCCGAAAAGGAAAACTTTGTACTTCACCATTAAGATAACTGCTATAGTATCAAGGAAAACTAGAATTGTCTATGAACACATTTACTCCCCATCAAATTGTTAGTTTATTCTGCAAAAATCTAACTTTATACGGAGAAGTAATTCAGGTGATCGAAAGTCGTTCGGCTCTTTGGGTGCGTCCTCTTTTGTTAATTGTAGCCGATAATTTTGAGACAATTGATGTGCGAAAAGGTTCCGATTTAATCCTGCCGACGGACTTGTTTAAACCCGCCTTAGATACGGAGGTTTTACCCCTATTCTCCCAAGTAATTAAAGATAATTATATCGCCAATATTTCCTATCCTCTCCAGGAGTTTGTGCAGAAAGTTTGTCAAAATTATCCCGAATATTTTCAGAAAAATCTATCTATGATTGATGAAGGCTACGTTAAATACAATTGTACTTGGATTCCTGACCGTTCCTTAATAAGCTCAGAGATTGCGGAATTAAATTATTGGCGCAATCGCCTCTATCGACTGGGATTAATCGGTCAATACGATAACGGAATCGGTTTTGGTAATGTGAGTCAACGAGGAAAAATAGACAAAGAAATTATTATTTCTGGCACTAACACTGGGGGAATACCAGTATTAAATGAATCCCATTACACCACAGTTATAGACTACGATTGGAAAGAAAATCGGGTCACTTGTCGGGGAACAATCGCCGCTTCTTCGGAAACTCTCACCCATGCAGCGATTTATGAAGCGAATCCCCAGATTAATGGGGTGATTCATATTCACCATCGCCACCTGTGGCAAAATTTGATGTATCGCGTGCCGACTACTCAAGAAAATATTGCCTATGGAACCCCAGAAATGGCCGCAGAAATTATCCGTTTATGTCAAGAAGAGCGTCTAGAGGAGCAACAAATTTTAGTGATGAGTGGTCATGAGGAAGGAATTATCGCCTTTGGGCAAGATTTAGAAAAAGCGGGCAATTTACTATTAGCCTATTACCAGCAATCCCAATCATCTTGAAAGTGACCTCCCCTCCAATTCAGCGCCAAGAGTACAAAAGTCGTTTTCATGTTAACTTGTTCTGTAGATTTTCGTTTTTGAGGAATGCCATCGTGATCGACATCTTCCATCATCTATCCGTCTCGAGCGACTTTTCGCCTCTTACCAATGTCTTGATGACTATTTCGGAGCAAGACGTGGATATCATCGGGAATGTCCAGAAAGCCTTCTCAAATTTCGTCAAAACTGGGCAAGCATGGGCTTTAGTAATCGGTTTGATTGTCGGTTATATGTTTCGAGGTTTTACTTCTTATTAGCTTTGCGCGGCTCAGCATTCAGCCAGAGTGAGCAATTATTGCTATTCTTATGCTTGTAGAGTTAGAGATTTTTCTAACCTGAAGCGGTAATGCTATCAGCGCCGGATTATTCCCCAAAATTGTCCAGCATATTTTGGTTAACTTTATCCACAATAATCTAACGAAAACAGTGACAGCAAAGAAAACTTGGAGCGATCGCTTTGAAGGTAGTCTCCATCCTACGATCGTAGAATTTAACGCCAGTATTGGCTTTGATATCGAATTAATCGAGTATGATCTCACCGGATCAATCGCTCACGCTAAAATGCTCGCCTATACGGGTATTATCAGCCCCGAAGAAGCAGATAGTCTCGTCTCTGGATTGGAACAAATTCGTCAAGAATACCGCACCGGCAACTTTAACCCCGGCATCGATCAAGAGGACGTGCATTTTGCCGTGGAACGCCGTTTAACCGAGATTGTGGGAGATGTGGGCAAAAAACTGCACACGGCCCGTTCGCGAAACGATCAGGTAGGAACGGATATACGTCTGTATCTTAGACAACAAATTGATGATATTAGGCAAGAAATTCGCAATTTTCAGCAAGCTTTAGTCAATCACGCCGAAAACCATCTGGAAACCCTGATCCCCGGTTATACCCACCTACAGCGCGCCCAACCGATTAGTTTAGCCCATCATCTCCTAGCTTATTTTCAAATGGCCGAACGGGATCACCAAAGATTAGGGCAAATTCGCGCCAGGACTAATATTTCGCCCCTAGGATGCGGGGCCTTAGCGGGGACGACTTTTCCGATCGATCGTCATTACAGCGCCAATTTACTCGATTTTGAGCAGGTGTATAACAATAGTCTCGATGGAGTTAGCGATCGAGATTTTGCCATTGAATTTATGACGGCCGCTAGTCTGATTATGGTCCACCTGAGCCGTTTGAGCGAAGAAATGATTCTCTGGTCTTCCCAAGAATTTAGTTTTATCACTCTCACCGATAGTTGTGCCACGGGATCTAGCATTATGCCCCAGAAAAAAAATCCCGATGTTCCCGAATTGGTGCGCGGCAAAACAGGGCGGGTTTTTGGGCATTTACAAGCGTTATTGACCTTAATGAAGGGTTTACCCCTGGCCTATAACAAAGACTTGCAGGAGGACAAGGAGGCGTTATTTGATGGCGTTAAAACCGTGCGGATTTGTTTGCAAGCGATGACGGTACTTTTAGCCACCGGAATTCAATTTAAAACCGACCGATTAGCTAACGCGGTGGCGGAAGATTTTTCTAATGCAACGGATGTGGCGGATTATTTAGCCAGTAAGGGAATTCCCTTCCGAGAGGCTTATAATTTAGTCGGGAAAGTCGTTAAAAGCAGTTTGGCAGCGGGTAAGTTATTGAAAGATTTAACCCTGACGGAATGGCAAGAATTACATCCAGCTTTTCAGGCCGATATCTACGACGCGATCGCTCCTCGTCAGGTGGTGGCGGCCCGTAATAGCTATGGTGGCACAGGTTTTGAACAAGTGCGATCGGCTTTAATTCAAGCTAAAGCCATTCTCGATCATCGAAAATTTGGGTCTGAAACCCCGCCGTTCTAGGTTGGCTTTACGTTAGAATTAAAAGGCCAGTCTCGAAAACCAAGTGGACGGCGCAGCACCTTGAAAACTCGGCTTAGGGGGTTCCGACCAGACGTGAGGTTTAGGAATCGCCGCACTTTTAGGGCGGCGAGGATGTCAAGATTGATATTGTTAGGGGTTGGGGGATAGGTGTTAGGCAATAGGCAATAGGCAAAAGTCCTAACTCCAGTAATCCCGTCCCCTTTTTTTACTTTTTAGCTTTATATATGGGTCGTGTTTGGCATTTTATTAAAAGTGTTATGGGAATTATCTTTCGTCATCCTGTAACTGGGGTGACAATAATTCCGCTGCTTGCTGATGGTACAATTGTTTTGATCCGACGCAGAGACACCGGCAAATGGGCCCTACCGGGGGGAATGATCGATTGGGGGGAAGATATTTTTAATACTGCCCAAAGGGAATTAAAAGAGGAAACAGGATTAAATTTAGTCAGTTTAGGGCGTTTAGTCGGGGTTTATTCCTCTTTTGACCGTGATCCGCGCATTCACTCCATTTCAGTGTTAATTGAAGTGACAGCGGCGGGGAATTTTCAGATCAAAGATACATTAGAAGTTAGCGAGGTGAGAGCTTTTAGCGTCGAAACTTTACCTCTAGGCAATCTCAGTCACGATAACGATCGCCAACTAGAAGATTATCTCAGGGGTGCCACTGTAGTGGCTTGATGTCGAGGGAAAGATAGTGGAGTTAGAATGTTTGGTTAAAAGCAAGTGAAATAACATTTAGGGGAAATCAACACAATGAAATTTGATTTTGATGTGGCAAAAGTAAATGCCAAAGGCCAGGAAGTCGAACGAGAAAAGGCTGAAGCCTCATATTTCACCCAAGATTTGGGCAACGGCATCACTTTAGAAATGGTCGCCATACCGGGGGGTACATTCACGATGGGAACAGAAGACGAGGAAATCGAAAGACTGGTTAAAAAATGTAATTGGGAAGGATTTAGAAGGGAAAGACCACAACATGAAGTAACTGTCCCACCCTTCTTTATGGGTAAATACCCCATCACCCAGGCCCAGTGGAAAGCGATCGCCTCCCTTACCGACTTAAAAGTTGAAAAAGACCTTAACCCCAACCCGTCCTATTTCAAAAACCGTCCCGATAGCGATCGCCGTCCCGTGGAACAAGTCAACTGGGACCATGCGATCGAGTTCTGCGCGAGATTATCGAAACTAACGGGAAGGGAATACCGACTACCCAGTGAAGCAGAATGGGAGTACGCTTGTCGTGCCGGGACGACCACCCCATTTTACTTTGGGGAAACCATTACCGGGAAATTGGCCAACTACGATGCCAGCAATACCTACGCCGAGGAAGCGAAGGGAGAATATCGAGGAGAAACGACCCCCGTGGGACAATTTCCCCCCAATGCCTTCGGGCTATACAATATGCACGGCAATGTCTGGGAGTGGTGCGCCGATACCTGGCACGATAATTATGACGGTGCGCCGACGGATGGCAGTGCTTGGATAGAAAATGGGGATGATAATTGTTCTCCTCTGCGGGGCGGTTCTGGGTACAGCAGTCCGAATTACTGCCGTTCCGCTTGCCGCCTCAACCTCAACCGCCGCGTCGGCAGCGTCGTCAGCCTCGGTTTTCGGGTGGTGTGCGGTGCTGGGAGGACTCTGTAACCCTTTTTCCCTTTTTTTCCCTTTTTACCCTCATTCCCTATTTTTTCTTTTTCCTTTTCTTTCCCGCCTAAGGGCGGGTCGATTTTTTTGAGAAAATGGCGTTAATGTTAAATTTTATACTAAATCCAGTTATTAAAGACTGATTATTTATTCCCCTTTTTGCCTTTTGCATGAGTAGAAAACGGGTTTCTCCGAGAAACCCGTTTTCTGTGCGTTACTCAAGAGTTATCGGTTATCAGTTGGGAAGGTGGTGTAATATTATGGGTAGTAAAGTTGCTCAAAAAGCCAGCTACAACCATGAGCGCTCTTGTCAAACCCTCTAGCCTGATTCCCAAAGGATTGCGGGTGCAACAGATTAATAATCTCACCCTATTCAAATTTACAGATGAACTGGGCGATCGGATGCAGACGCTTCTTGACAAGAAAAAAGCTGATGATCTCACCCCGGAGGAAGTCCTTGAGCTAGAAGCGATTGGCGAACTCGACCAAATTTTCAGCTACATCAACGCTGTCATTGCCGCCAGAGTAAATGGTCATTCCTAAATCGCTTTACCATATTGTTCGACAACGCGCTAGGTTCCGGTGTGAATACTGTCACTATCCCGAACTCCTCAGTTCCGCCCCTCTTTCGATCGACCATATTCAACCCTTTATCCAGAATGCCCGACGGCAATGGATAGCGGGCCAACTCCATCCACCCAAGGATGACCCACGACAAGAAATTAGTGAGACTTAAGGCGTGGTTTAAAAAAGGTTGATCGGGAGTAACAAAAGCTTAATCCTGATTATTTATTCCCCTTTTTGTCTTTTGCATGAGTAGAAAACGGGTTTCTCCGAGAAACCCGTTTTCTGTGGGTTACTCAACGGATTTAAAAATTAGGTAAAACCCTACACTCGGCCCCCAGGAAAAACTTTTTGCCGGATACCCTAAATAGGGTCTGCGGCAAAAAGTACGGGCGAAGCATTCGGATAGAAAATCTACGGTTTCACCGATAGGTTATTGCCCGAATGCTTCGCCCCTACAGGACACGGGCCGATGAAGACGCAAGGTTTTGAACGACGATTCTCTCAAAATCTTGCACCTGTGAGAGCAAAACAGAACCCTAAAACCCTTACCTCGTCTATATTTCACATTTATTCAGCATACCCTAAATATTGGCGTTCTCTCTTCAACGGCTGATTGTGCGAAGTTGCTGCAGAAGTTGATCAAGAATGTCTTCCATCTCTTCCGGGCTTCTGCCCATCCTGACCGGTCCGCGCAGAAACTCTTTAACCGTTATCTTTTTATCGCGGAAGTCACGGACAAAATTATAGATTTTTTCGGTGGATTGAACTTGTAATTTCATCTCCTCTAGCATTTGCTCAATCGGGTCGATGCCATCCTTCTCACAAGCGCGACTGGCCCTCACCATCTCGCCTTCCGGGGTATTTCGCACCGAGCGCAGTTCTCTTTTCAGGTTCTCGTATTGCTTTTTGAGTAGTTCGTTATTGGTTTCAACCTTCTCGCACTGTCGTTTAAGGTCGCTTTCCGATGAGCCTTCAACCGCGAAAGAGTCCCCCATTTGATGCTGTCGTTCGATTTCCAGCAGTCTGGCAATATCTCCCTCTTTATAGGCGCGGTTGACTTCCTTCATAATCTCGTTGTGACGCATCCGAGTTTCGGGATCCGTAACCTTGTCGGGGTGAAAAATCTCGGCCATTCTCAGGAAAGTGCGGCGTATTTGTCTAGATTCAGGAGATTTAGGCGAGCTTTCAGGTGATATCTCTGCTCCATCATCGTCACGGCCGTAGGAGTCTCCCCCAGAGAAGAAATCCTGCGCGGATTGCTCCGATGACCCTTCCGGTCCTTCGTCTCCGAAAAGTTCGTCTAGTTCTTCATCTCCATCCTCAAATTTCGGGCTAATCACCCCCGTTAACTGAAGTGTCTGGTAAATTCCGAGAATGCTTTTTTTTGTCTGCTGCCCCAATTTTCTGGCAGTGAGGATTTCGTCAAAAAGGGCGTGTATTTCGCGGTCGAGGTCGGTAAGTTTTTCATAGAGGGGTTGCCCTCTCTGGAAAATCTCCGTCGCCAAGGAACGCATCTGGTCGAGGAATTTCTTCAGTTCGGTGCGCTTTCTGGCAATCTGCTTGAGAAGCCACTGATGCTCCTCCTCTAAAGCTTGGAGACGAAAATGTAGGGAAGAGAGAGCCAAGGAAGGGGAGGTGGGCGAATCAGAGGAGTTCGGTGATTTCGGCTTTTTAGATCTGGTCATTCCTTTGGGGTGAAAGCATATTGTTTATTCTACCAAGCCAGAAGGAGCGGCATTCCTAAAACTCACCCTTGGCTCATTTTGTTGTTTCTCCCTACTCCCCACCTCCCCACCTCCCCACCTCCCCACTTCCCACTCCCCCACTTCCCACTTCCCCACTTCCCACTCCCCCCTACGGAAAACTTTTTCGGCAAGCTCCAGATAGGCTTAAGTCGCTATAAACTAGATATATCAATGGTCTTAATTAATTCTTATCAATCGAATTAAATTTTTGTAAATAAAATTCTCGATCGGATTAATTATTTTTTCCAAATTCCGCTAGACTTATCTAGTAAGTTCAATCGAGATTCGATATTCCATAGCTAAATTTCTATAGCACGGTCTAGAAGGAAAGTTTAGCTGGGGATTCCTTTACCCATAATTCAGCACACATACTTGCTTTAGCAGCAGGCAGGAGAATTCTATGTCAAATTTTTCGAGACGGAAATTTTTAACCACGGCGGCGGTTTCAGCGGCAGGGGCTGTTGTCCTCAAAGGTTGTGTAGGTAATCCCCCCGACACTACGGGTGGAACCACCACCACCGCGCCCGCTTCCCCGGTTGCTTCTCCCGTCGCCATCGCCCCGGAACAAGCTCCTGAAACCACCAAAATTAAATTAGGTTATATTCCTATCGTTGAGGCCGCACCCTTAATTATTGCCAAGGAAAAAGGCTTTTTCGCCAAACACGGGATGCCCGATGTGGAAGTCTCCAAACAAGCCAACTGGGGTTCCGCTAGAGATAACGTCGAAATTGGGGCAGATGCGGGCGGAATTGACGGGGGACAGTGGCAAATGCCCATGCCTTACCTAATTTCCGAGGGACTAATCACCAAAAATAACGTTAAAGTCCCCATGTATGTGTTAGCGCAGTTAAACACCCAGGGTAACGGAATTGCGATTGCGGGTAAACACGAGGGCAAAAATATCGGTTTAGACCTAAAACCCGCCAAAGATTACATCCTCGGCATGAAAACGACGGGAACTCCCTTTAAAGCCGCCTATACCTTCCCGAAAGCTAACCAAGACTTCTGGATTCGTTACTGGTTAGCGGCTGGTGGTATTAACCCCGATACGGATATTAACCTAATTGCCGTACCCGCAGCCCAAACCGTGGCCAACATGAAAACGGGAACCATGGATGCGTTTAGTACCGGCGATCCTTGGCCAGCGCGAATTGTGGCTGATCAGATCGGTTTTATGTCAGCTTTAACCGCAGAAATCTGGCCCTATCACCCGGAAGAATACCTCGCTGTCCGCGCCGATTGGGTGGATAAAAACCCGAAAGCCACCAAAGCGGTGTTAAAAGGAATTATGGAAGCGCAGCAATGGCTCGATCAGGAGGCAAATCGGGCAGAAGCGGCGGCAATTCTCGCTAAACCGGCTTATTTCAACCTCAAAGAAGAAATTATCGCCGGTCCCCTCAAAGGAATACAGAAAATGGGTGACGGCAAACCGGAAATCACCGACAAAAATAAAGGGGTTTTCTACTGGAAAGATCCCGTCGGTAGCGTTTCCTATCCCTACAAGAGTCATGATCTCTGGTTTTTAACCGAAAGTGTTCGTTGGGGTTTCTTGCCGAAAGAAACTTTAACCACTGCCTCAGCATTAATCGACAAAGTTAACCGCGAGGATCTTTGGAAAGCGGCAGCCACAGAATTAGGAGTTCCTGCGGCCGATATTCCCACCAGTACCTCCCGGGGTGTCGAAAAATTCTTTGATGGCAAAACTTTTGATCCTGCCAATCCCCAAGCTTATCTCGATAGTTTGGCGATCAAAAAATAGCGAGCTTTTCTCGATAGGCTAGGGGCATAAAATATCTAGTCTATTAATCCCAAAAGTGTTTTCTTCTCTTCCCAATCCAGTAACTTTATCTTCAACAAAGGAAAACGGCAAAATGGCAAGTAGCGTTAGCAGAAAAAGTAACGGTGGTTTCAACTTCGGTAAATTCTGGAAAAAGCATTCCCAAGACATTCTTCCCCCTATTATCGGTACCCTGGGTTTTCTGATTGTTTGGCAATTAGTCTCGATGCTGGGATTAATCAAATTACCCCCCCCATCCGACCTAATCACCAATGAACGGACTCGTACCTATTTAATGTATCCTTTCTTTGATCGTGGGGGCATTGATAAGGGACTATTCTGGCAAACTTTAGCGAGTCTGCAACGGGTATTAATCGGTTATTTTTTTGCCGCAGTGGTTGGTATTGGCGTTGGGATTATGGTGGGTTTAAATTCCTTCTTAAATAAGGCACTCGATCCCCTTTTCCAATTCCTGAGAACAGTTCCTCCTCTTGCTTGGGTTCCCCTATCTTTGGCCGCTTTACAACAAAACCAACCAGCCGCTTTATTCGTGATCTTTATTACCGCAGTTTGGCCGATTTTGATTAATACCACCGTCGGTGTCCAACAAATTCCCCAAGACTATATCAACGTTAAACAAGTCTTGCAATTGTCCAGCAAAAAATTCTTCTTCAAGATATTAATTCCCTCGGCACTTCCCTACATCTTCACTGGTTTGAGAATTGCGATCGGTTTAGCTTGGTTAGCGATTATTGCGGCTGAAATCGTTATGTCGGGTATCGTCGGTATCGGTTTCTTTATCTGGGATGCCTACCAAAATAACTACATCAGCGATATTATTCTTGCGCTGTTTTATATCGGTGGTGTGGGTTTATTACTCGATCGCTTTATGGCTTGGTTGCAAAATCAAATCGTTCGTCAATAGGGAATCGATGGGGAAAATTTCCCCATTTTCAAATAACTGAAACTTGAGCCAATTTAAGGAGAAAAAAACTATGAGTTTGTTTGTCGCTGTCGATAACATTGATAAGGTCTTCCCTCTCAGTGGTGGCGGTGAATATGTGGCCTTGAAAGGGATTGATTTACAGATAAAAAAAGGGGAATTTATCTCCCTCATCGGTCACTCTGGTTGCGGAAAATCAACCCTCTTAAACATGATCGCTGGTTTAGATTTGCCCACGGAAGGAGTGGTGACTTTGCAAGGTCAAAGCATTAAAAAACCGGGACCAGATCGCATGGTAGTCTTCCAAAACTATTCCCTTTTACCCTGGTTAACTGTCAAAGAAAATATTACTCTGGCCGTCGATCAAGTTCTCGCCCAACTATCAGAAGACGAAAGAAAAGCTGAAGTCGAAAAATATATCGATCTGGTCAATCTTCGTCATGCAGTGGATAAACGTCCCAACGAATTATCGGGGGGGATGAAACAACGGGTAGCGATCGCTCGCGCCCTAGCCATCCGTCCGAAAGTCCTCCTTTTAGATGAACCCTTTGGGGCGTTAGATGCCCTGACTAGAGGTAATCTACAGGAACAGTTAATGCAGCTGTGCGAAGAATACCAAATGACCTCGGTAATGGTGACGCACGATGTGGATGAGGCAGTTCTATTATCCGATCGCATCGTCATGCTCACCAACGGTCCCGGCTCAAAAATTGGCGGTATTTTGGAAGTAGATATCCCCCGTCCCCGCAAACGCATGGAAGTGGTGGAACACCCCAGTTACTACAGTCTCCGGAGTGAAATTATCTATTTCCTCAACCAACAAAAACGGATCAAAAAACTACGCGCTCGCAAAGTCGAAGTGATTGCCCGTCACGGTTTAGAAAAAGTCAATCTAGAGATCGGTTTTGTTCCCCTCACCGCTTGCGCGCCCCTAGCAGTGGCCAAAGAAAAGGGATTCTTTACTAAACATGGTCTAGATGAGGTGAATTTAGTCCGAGAAACCAGTTGGCGAGGGGTTGTGGATGGGATCGCAGGGGGATTCCTCGACGGGGCGCAAATGCCTTCAGGAATGCCCACCTGGTTAACCGTCGGTGGTCATCAGGATCAACCTTTGCCGATTGTCAGCGCCCTGACTATGACTCGTAACGGTAACGGTGTCACCCTCGCTAAACGCTTCTATGACGAGGGAGTGATTGACGGTAACGCCTTAAAACAGATGCTATTGGAATCGAAGGAGCAGCGCCATATTTTTGGCATGGTTCACCCCTCCTCGATGCACAATTTGCTCCTGCGTTACTGGTTAGCGGCAGCGGGAATTGACCCCGATCAAGACGTTCACCTCGAAACTATTCCCCCGGCCCAAATGGTAGCCGACCTGAAAACCGGTAGTATTGACGGTTACTGTGTCGGTGAACCTTGGAACCTACGGGCTGCCATGGAAGGCATCGGTTACACCGTCGCCACCGACTTAGAAATCTGGCAGGGCCACCCGGGTAAGGCCCTAGGAGTCCGGGAAGATTGGGCCAATAAATACCCTAATACCCATGTCGCTTTAGTCAAAGCACTGCTGGAAGGTTGTCGCTACTGTGCCGATGAAACAAATCAGGAAGAAATTCGTCAAATCCTCGCCAGTCGTCAGTACCTTAGTACCAATATCGATTATATCCAACTGGGTGATCCCAACTCCTACGCGTGCAGTCTCGATCAACCGATGAAAGAATATGCACACCATCTGTTCTATGGAGAAGGGGTAAATCGTCCCAGTCGTACCGAACACCTCTGGATGATGACCCAAATGGCGCGCTGGGGCCACATTCCTTTCCCCCGTAACTGGGTAGAAATTCTCGAACGCGTCTGTCGGGTGGGTGTCTTTAGTACCGCGGCCCGGGAATTGGGTCTAGGGGATATTAAATATCGTCGCACACCGATCCTGTTATTCGATGGTATCGAGTTTGATGCCGAGGATCCGATCGGTTATCTCAATAGTTTAGAGATCAAACAAAACATCACCATGGCCGAAGTGGCTATTGATGCTCGTCCTAGTGCCAGCGAATCTCGCAAAATTGCCTAACCAGAGATGGAGGGGAGAAAATCTCCCCTTTTGCCGCTAAAATATTATCCCATTGGATTAAGCCCTGCAACTCTGCCACTTTTTACCTGTCTTTCGACTTTTTAGCGACTATAATCATGTACACCACCACCGACACAGTTAACCGAGCAACCCAGGCCCCCAGTAAAGAAGCTTTTGTGACCATTGAAGGAGTTTCTAAGGTTTATGCCACTCCCAGAGGCCCCTACACCGTCCTCAAGGATGTTAATCTCAGCATCAATGAAGGTGAATTTATCTGTGTGATCGGTCACTCCGGTTGCGGTAAATCGACCCTATTAAATATGGTGTCGGGTTTTTCTTCTCCCACCGATGGCATCGTTAAAGTTAACGGTAAGAAAATTACTAAACCAGGACCCGATCGCATGGTAGTGTTTCAAAACTATGCTTTATTGCCTTGGTTAAGCGTTTTTGAAAATGTCTATCTTGCGGTAGATGCGGTGTCTCCCAATGCTCCAGAGGCACAAAAACGCTCGATCGTGCGGGAACATTTAGCTATGGTGGGTTTAACCGAAGCTATGGATAAAACCCCTCCCCAAATCTCCGGGGGGATGAAACAACGGGTTTCGATCGCTCGCGCTCTTTCTATCCGTCCGGAAGTATTAATTCTCGATGAACCTTTCGGTGCGTTGGATGCGATTACCAAAGAGGAATTACAGGAAGAATTGCTGAAAATCTGGCAAGATAAACGCTGTACGGTGTTGATGATTACCCACGATATCGATGAGGCTCTTTTCCTCGCTGATAAGCTGGTAATGATGACCAATGGACCGGAAGCGAAAATCGGCGAAGTGATGAATATTCATTTCCCCCGTCCCCGCGATCGGGAGAGAATTATGGAGGATCCGGAATATTATCGTCTGCGTAACTATGCCCTCGACTTCCTCTATAATCGTTTCGCTCACGATGATGTCAGCTAGATGCGAGCATTTGTATTAGTTTGGGGTGCGGTTGACTTAAAAGCGATCGCACCTAGATTTTTTTAGCAGTCAAATACAATAATAATTTTTACTTTTTACTTAATCGATCATGCTCAAACAGATACGGAAAATACTTATCAATTTCGTACAACAATGGCGCGATGAAGATTTCATGAAGTCGATTCATCTCATTGAAAACATAGTTTCTAAGGTTTTGTCTGTAGCCTTAATTGTTGTTATTATTGTTTCTCTTTATGATCTAGTAGTTATCCTAATCAAAGATTTATTTACCACGGAACCCATCGGGTTTTTTAGCAAAACTTTAATTGAAATCTTCGGATTATTTCTCAATATTTTAATCGCTTTAGAGTTATTAGAAAACGTCACTGCTTACTTAAGAAAACACATCGTACAGGTTGAATTAGTCGTAGTTACTGCCCTGATTGCCATCTCTCGAAAAATTATTATTTTTGATCCCAAGAAATACAGTAAAGATGATTTAATTGCCCTCACCGTGGGAACCTTAGCTTTAGCGGCAAGTTATTGGTTAATCAGAAAAGTTAATCGCGATAATCGTTCTTGAAGTAGTGGTTAAGTACCCAGACAGAATTAATCACACCAAATTCGATTATTAAAGACTGATTATCTATTGCCTATTGCCTATTGCCTTTTGCCCCTATTGCCTATTGCATGAGTAGAAAACGGGTTTCTCGGAGAAACCCGTTTTCTGTGCGTTACTCAACGGATTTAGTATTAACTTTGTCCAATTACTGATTAAGGAAAGGGGTAGATTTAGAAAACCTAACCCTTCTAAATAATTACTCGACTCTGGAAATATTACCTGCTTTAATCCAACCTTCGCGACCATCGGACAGACGCACGCGCTGCCATTGGCCATCGCTGCTGGTTCCCACCACACTGACTTTAGTATTGTAATCGAGACCACCGAGACGAGTAGATTCACTGGTAGGTTGAGAGCGCAGACTTAAACCGCTTTGCCATGTCACCCGCGCTTGATAACCCTCGGATGTGGTTTCTTTTTTTCTTGCTTCGGGACTGGGTTTCGGGGCTGCTTTTGGTGCTGGTGCAGCTGTGGGAGACTCTTTCACCGCAGCTTGGGGTTGTTCTGGGACGGGATTAGTAGGGATGGGAGAAGGTTTGACGGCGGTTTTTTCCTCCTTAGGTTCCTCTTTTTTCTCCTCGGTAAAGACGGGTTTAGGAGGATTAGAATTCATACCGGAGAGAAGCATATAGGCGACAGCAGTGGCCCCACCGACCAGAATCGCCACTCCCAGGACAAAACCGACCATAAATTGCAATAAACCAGATAAACGCTTCATATTGGTGCTAAATTAACTGTTAGGATTAACATTAAAACGATCATCGCGAGAGGCTAAACGAGCTTTACCCGACTTAGCCCAATCCTGTAGAAATTGGATTTGTTCTTGGGCAGTCCGAGCTAGGGGGATAATCTGACTAGCGGCCTCAAGCACATCATCGGTGCTAAAGTCGCGATTTTGACTAAACCCGATGTGCATCGCTTCCACGATGGTTTGTTCGATTTCTGCCCCCGAAAAATCGGGAGTTTCGTAGGCTAATCGCTTTATATCATAACTTTTCAGATTATGGGGCCGAACTTTCCCTAAATGAACGCTAAAAATCTCCTCGCGGGACTTTTGGCTAGGTAGTCCGACAAAAAATATCTCATCGAAGCGTCCTTTTCGCAACATTTCCGGGGGCAGAGATTGGATGTTATTAGCTGTAGCGACGACAAAAACTGGCGATTGTTTCTCCGCTAACCAAGTGATAAAAGTCCCGAAAACCCGTCCGGTGGTTCCTCCGTCGCCTTTTCCCTCCGCTCCGGCGAAAGCTTTATCGATTTCGTCTATCCACAGCACACAGGGAGCTAAAGCTTCGGCGAGATTAATCATCTGACGGGTACGCGATTCCGATTCTCCCACCAATCCGCCAAATAAACGCCCCACGTCTAGACGCAGCAGCGGTAAGTGCCAATGATGGGAAATAGCTTTCGCTGTCAGGGATTTACCCGTCCCTTGAATTCCCACCAATAGTAAACCCCGGGGATTGGGTAAACCGTAGGCGCGGGCGCGTTCACTAAAGGCACCACCGCGACGAATCAGCCAATCTTTGAGATTATCTAGGCCGCCGATGTCAGAAATCTGCTCTGTGGCGGGATAAAAGTCCAATATCTGGGTTTGACGAATCGATTGGCGTTTTTCTGCCAAAATTAATTCCACGTCCTCTGGCTCAATTTTGCCGTGACTGGCTAAACATTTGGCTAAAACCCGACGAATTCTCTCTAGGGATAATCCTTGGGCAGAAAGCACTAATTCATCGAGGAGTGGTTCTTTGACGGGTTGTCCGGTAGCGGCGATTAATCGCTGAATTTCCTGTTTAATTTCTTCGCCACTGGGGAGGGGAAAATCGACGACGGTGATTACTTCGGTTAGATCCGAGGGGATAGACAGTTCGGGAGCGACGATAATTAGGTTTTTGGGCTGAGATTTCAGAGAACGGGCGAGATTTCGCAATTTTCTGGCGATGGCAATATCTTCTAAAAAGCGCTGGAAATCGCGTAAAATTATGATGGCGGCGATGTTAGGCGGCAGCTTTTCGACGAATTCAAGAGCTTGGAGGGGATTACGCCGAGCAAAGTTCTCATTATTGGGATTATCTTGATAACCATCCACAAAATCCCAGACATAGACAGCACGGTTATTGCTCTGTTTGGCAATATCGGCGATCGCTTTTTCGAGACGTTCCTCTTCTAGGGTGGTAATATAGATGAGAGGATAGCGCGCCCGCAGCAGTAATTCAAATTCTTCACCAAAGCTCATAGCTATTCGTCTATAGTTTTTGCTATTTAGGGCTTGCTGAATAAATCTAAAAACCTTGCTGGATAAGACTTTTAGACTTTTTGTCAATCCAAAAGTACCGGACCTGGGAGTGAGCGGGGGGAAAATTCAGGTACTTTTTCCCTGAAAATTAGGTAATTGACCAGATGAAAATCGGTAAAACCCTACACCCCACACCCCACACCCCACACCCTGCCCCCACGAAAAACTTTTTCAGCAAACCCTATTTATATCGTCATCAGAAAATATAGCAGTTAGCCGTCTATTAGATATTTTAGTACAAATGTTCGGACTTGTGTTCTAAATGTTCCACAAGTGCTTCGCCATCGTTCCGCTTATCTTAATGAGACCCCTGTTTAATACTATTTTTTTACCCTTAAGTATTTCTACTTATTTCTAAAGTTAGATGCTCCCGTATTTTCTTAAATGTATGGTAGAAGCATCTTGCCTTAGTCGGGATTAACCTTCTGTTAACTAAATTAACAGAAGGTTAATTAGATTAAGCTTTAGCTAATTAAATTAAATTGGCCTACCAGGGGTGACAAAAGTTAGTCACTGGTTCGCCCCTTCTTTGCTGTCAATTAATTTCAGCCTTTCTCACAACCATTCCCTAGGGGGGTTAAATTCATGTTTAAACTAGCTTCAGACTTTTTATCTTTAGATTTTCTCCGCCGACAAAATCAGAAAAATAAGCCAGAAAGTCAATTTAACTCTTTGCCAATTTCTCAAATCACGAAAGAGGGTAAAGTTTTAGCGATAATTCTCCGACGAGAGTTTAACCAAGAGGGGATTCATTTCCTAACTCCCGATGATTTTTCCCAACAGTTGGCCTATATGAGACACCCGACGGGAAAAAGTATTATGCCCCACGTTCATAACAAAGTACAACGGGAAGTATTTTTTACCCAGGAAGTCTTAATTATCAAAAGAGGAAAACTGCGGGTAGATTTCTATGATGACGACCAACAATATCTAGAAAGTCATATATTGAGAGATGGAGATGTGGTTTTATTGATACAAGGTGGCCATGGTTTCCAAGTCTTAGAAGAAGTAGAAATGATTGAAGTAAAACAGGGTCCCTACGTTGGTAATCAGGATAAAACTCGCTTTACAGGAATTGAGGAAACTGTGGTTAAAATGGCGGGAGCAGAGATAGCATGAGTAGCTTTATTCCCGTCAATGAGCCACTACTTGCGGGCAAGGAAAAACAGTATCTTAACGAATGTATTGATAGCGGTTGGATTTCTTCGGAAGGTCCCTTCGTTCAGAAGTTTGAAGAAAATGTTGCCCTCGCTGTTGGGCGAAAGTATGCCGTTTCCGTGTGCAATGGTTCTATGGCCTTAGAAGCGGCCATCGTCGCTTTAGGAATTGGTTCGGGGGATGAGGTGATTCTCCCCACTTTTACCATCATTTCCTGCGGGGCTGCCATTGTCAAAGCCGGGGCGGTTCCCGTGGTGGTGGACTGCGAAGCGCAGACTTGGAACATGGATATCGGGCAGATAGAGGCAAAAATCACGCCCCGCACTAAAGCGATAATGGTGGTTCATATCTACGGATTACCGGTGGCAATGACTCCAGTTTTAGAATTAGCTCAAAAATACGGTTTAAAAATTATTGAAGATGCGGCGGAAATGCACGGTCAAACCTATCAAGGTAAACCCTGTGGTAGTTTCGGTGATATCAGTATCTTTAGTTTCTATTCCAACAAACATATTACCACTGGGGAAGGGGGCATGATTGTCACCAACCAAGAGGATATTTTTGAGCGTTGTCGTTCCCTGAGAAATTTATATTTTCAGCCCCAACGACGTTTTATTCACGAAGAACTGGGCTGGAATCTGAGGATGACTAATCTGCAAGCGGCAGTGGGTTTAGCACAATTAGAACAGCTAGAAACTTTTGTCCAGCGCAAGAGAAAAATGGGCAGACGCTACAGGGAATTATTGCAAAATATCCCCTGTCTAGAATTGCCTCTACCTCAAACTGATTATGCCGAAAATATTTATTGGGTTTATGGTGTTGTTCTCAAAGATGAGGTTAACTTTGATGCTATGGAAGCGATGAAACGCCTCAAAGAACATCAGATTGGTACGCGTCCTTTTTTCTGGTGTATGCACGAACAACCGGTATTTCACAAAATGGGATTATTGCAAAATGTTTCCTGTCCCGTGGCTGAAAGACTGGCGCGCAGGGGTTTTTATCTGCCTAGCGGTTTAGCTCTGACGGACGAGCAAATTGAGCGAGTGGCCCAAGCAGTTCAGCAAGTTTTTGCTGAGGCTGAGTAGGGATGAAAAATTGATGAAAATTTTTTGAATAAAAACCGACTTTTATGATAATTGGCACGGAGTTTTTATCTTGGGTAGTAATTGCCTCTGGTTGCTTTTATTCCCTATATCTATGTATTTCAGTTCCCAAGGATGTTTTTTTTAATGGCGATGGGGCGCTGAAAGCTTTACTAGCTCGTCAGCTAAGTAATGGTCCATGGCGATTTGACTTAGTTGAGCGCGCAGAAGCTTGGGTTACTCGTCTTTGGCAAGAGGGTTTATACAGTTATCGCCCCCCTTTTGTTTACTACTTAAATCAACGTTATTATATCTCTTTTCCTTTTTCATTCTCTTTGCTAACTTCCCTTTTTTATAAACTTTGGGGTTATCGTGGGTTTTACTTGATTCCCCTCCTATCAATTTGGGTATTGTGGCCCAGTTTTTCAAGAGCAATTCCCGCTTTTTCCCTAGACAGTTGGGGGAGTCTTTTGGGATTAGTTATTTTGATTTTTGCTTCGCCCTTAACTCTATACAGTGCGATATATTGTGAACATACCCTCGCTGTTACTTTAGGATTTTTGGGAATTGTTATCGCTTTTTTTCTACCCGATACAGCTAATAGTGGCTGGCTGCCCAATTTATTAGGCGGATTTCTAGTGGGTTTATCAGTATGGTTCCGCTCCGAATGTCTGGCCCTAGTGGCAACTTTAACTTTATTAGTTTTCTTAGGTTTAACTCCAGAACAAACCTCAGTTTTTGCTTGGTATTCAACCGAGCAAAATCTTAATTTTTCTGAATTTCTGCTAACTAATCGAATAGCTTTTAGTTTTGTGCTAGGCATGATTGTTAGTGTGTTTTTACTGTGGTTGTGCAATAAGTTAATTTATAATCGTTTTCTAGGAGTTCACGCTCTGTTAGTCCTTGAGGAGTTTTCTTGGAAAAAACGTATTCAAGAAGCCCTGACCAGTTTTTATCAGTTAAATAGCTCTTTTTTGCTGCATTTTCCTATCTGTATAATTCCCCTAGCTTACTTGCTCACTTGGAGCGGCCAACAATTGAATGTTGCCAAGGATATTCCCGTAACTTTAATTAGTATAATGGCGATTATCATCTTGGCTATTCTCGTCAATCTTCGCCAGCAAGGAATGGTCAAAACCAAGGCGTTAGTCAAGGACAATATAATTTACTTCCTGATACTTTTAGCCAGTTGTTATCTATTTGACATCGCCAATATATCTCTAGATAAACAAATGCTTTTTGTCTATGCTCTCTATTTTATCTACACAGTAGGGGTATCTTGTTTAGTCGATATTGCCCCGGGAGAAGTCATGGTGGGAGGTAAACAATGGGGACCGAGATATTTATTGCCTCTTATCCCCTTTGTTACCTTATTAACGGTGGAACAAGTAAAAATTCTAGGAGCGAACCAAGAAGTTTTTGTAGCCAAGGGAAGTTGGGTTTTACTGTTAATCTTAATGGCAATAGGTGTCTATAAAAACATTTATCAAGGTGGACAATTTTTCTATAAAACCCATCAGGGGATAGCACCAGCTATCAAAAGCATAGAAGAGAATCCTAATTCTATTGTTGTCTTTTCTCATCAATATGCGGCACAAGTTTTAGGTTTTGGTCTGGAGAAACAAAAAACTTTCTTCCGCGTGGAAGATAGTCAAGCCATGGTTAAACTATGCCAAGAATTAGTCAGTCAAGGATTGTCTAGTTTTCCCTACGTTTGCTATCCCTATCGCCCTTGTCAACTCTTAGAATCCCCACCGGAAGAACTGGAATTTAGCCAAGATGGACAAAAGTTTCAAATTGGCATAAATCGCTCTGGAATCATTGGTAAGTATCCTTTCTATGAAATAGTTATATCTGCTACTCAGACAGGTTTACTAGCCCAAAAATCCGAGGATAAGCCCACAATTACCCCAGCAGCTAATGATTTAGTCTGTACGATTTTACCCACTTATAACGAGCGAGATAATATTAGTCAATTAATTGAACGTTTACTAGCTAGTGTTCCTAGTCCTTATTTAGTGCTAGTGGTGGATGATAATTCTCCCGATGAAACTTGGCAGATAGTAGAAGATTTAGCCCAACAATATCCTACTCCTCCCCAAGATTCGCAATTCCAATCGGGGGTAATTTTGTGTCGCAGAATCAACGAGAAAGGGTTAACTTCGGCTCTACAAAGAGGTATTGACGACGCGATTAATCTGTATGGGGCTAAAATTATTACTTGGATGGATTGTGATTTGTCTATGCCTCCAGAAGATGTGCCGCAATTAATCACAGCAATTCGAGCTAAAAAAGCTGATATGGCCGTAGGTTCTCGTTGGATTCCGGGGGGTGATGATGTTGCCCACGGACTGATGGCCCGGATGTTAAGCTGGATTATTAATCGCATGGCCATCGTGATGCTAGGCAATCAAGTTCACGACTATACCAGTGGTTTTATTGCCGTTCGTTCTCAGGTTTTAGAAAAAATTCGCTTCAAGGGAGATTATGGAGAATACTGCATTGATTTATTAACCCGTGCCAATCGTTTAGGTTATAAGTTAGTGGAAGTTCCTTATCTTTGCGTTCCCCGCATTTATGGTGAGAGTAAAACCGGAATTAATCTCTGGGATTATTTGTCAAAAGGACGGAAATATGTGGCGACTATTTGGCAATTGTGGCAGGAAAGATAAGACAAATTATCTCTTTTTTGAACTAGAATTAGTTATTCTCTAGTTGTCCTCTGGTTCTTCAAATCTAGGAGCTAAACTTATGAAGAAAATGTTTACTTTTTGGCCTTGGTTAGCTACCGTTGGGGTGGCCTGGTCTTTGGGTTTTTTTTATAACGTACACTACGGTGGTGAATTAAAGTGGCTCCTACAAATGTACGAACAAAAAGTATCTTTTGCCAAGCAGATAGATGCACCGAGACGAATAATTTTTGCGGGGGGGTCGGGGGTAAATTATAGTATTAACTCTCAATTCCTCGAACAGGAGCTAAAAATCCCAGTTTTTAACTTTGGTTTACAGGGAGATTTGGGATTAAATGTCATCTGCCCAATTATTTTAGAGCAGGTACGTCCGGGGGATATAGTGGTTCTCATTCCTGAATATTTGATGTTACTGGATGATGATGGTATTGGTTATGGTGATGGTTTATTTGGTTCGGTTCCCTTTGGTGTTGCTATTGGAAAACCGGGTTTAGGAAATATACCCTTAGAACAATTAGTTTCCGAGACTTGGTTAATGGGAGTTCCTAGTTTACGCGCTATAGTAAAAACTGCTGTTGATGTTATACAAACAGGAAAAGCTAGGGGTTATTTATCAGATCCAATCACAGAAAAAGGAGATCCTACCGTAGTCAAACATCGTACAGGTAAATGGTGGGCTAGAACATTTGATCGACCTGTTTCGCAACACTCCCTCAAACGCATCGCTCAATTTCAAGAGGAGTTAAAAGCTAAAGGTGCTGATTTAGTAGTTTCTCTCTCTTGGGTTTATGCTAAGACCGATGAAACCACTGTCAAAAATGTTAAAAAAACTATTGAAGAATTGTCTAATATAGTACCTTTAATCTACAATCCAAAAACTCTTAATCTGCAAACAGATTCTAGTTTATTTGCCGATACCCATGAGCATTTATTACCAGAAGCAAGAATAAGACGCTCTAGGGAACTGGTGCAACAACTACGTCCTATAATTCAGGAAAAAACTCCTCAAAATCATTGAAATTATTTCTATTCTCAATCGGTAATTTAAAAGTCGATCAACTTTTTGTACTAGCAGTAATTTGGGATGGAGATAGCAGGGAATTGATTTAACCGGCAAGATTACCGTAAATTTCCCTGAATTTATGCAATTTTAATTTTTGGAATTGTTCTTCCTTCAATAAAGGTTCTTTTATTGAAGGATGTTCCTGACTCTTTTTCTTGATATTTTTAACTCCTTCTTCTCCTAAGTAGTCGGACATAAGTTTTCGCTGCTGTATAAAGTTTTGTAAATAGGGTAGAAAGCTATATGCAGCAGCGAAAACCGGCTATTTTACATTCCTTAACATAGTGTTGTTTATTTATGTCCGACTACTTACTGTCGCCTTTTTGATTGTCCATCCTCAAGATATTTTACCTAACCAGTGCCATCTTCTTGTTGCCACTGAGTCTTGACTGGTTCTGTATTTATCTTTCGGTTCCTCTGAACTTAGATGTTCGGATGAGTACGCTTTCTTGGGCATTTTATCTCCTCGTCCTTACTCGTCTTACTAGAGGATTTGCTATTACCCCGCGCTCAAATTTGTGCTACTATGTAAGGGAATATCGAGGATTTAATTTCTTTGTCTCCTAGTGCTAGTCATTGGAAAATCTTTGATAATTACTACAAAAAGTTATGAAGATAAGCTGAAGGATTCCTCGTTGATAATTATTAGGTATGAATAATGTTATTGACCATGATCGTTTATTTAAGGAATTAATTGCAACTTTTTTTGTTGAATTTATTCAGCTGTTTTTTCCTGAGATTATTAATTATTTAGAGCCTGATCAGGTCACATTTTTAGACAAAGAAGTCTTTACCGATGTCACGGAAGGAGAAAAGTATGAAAGTGATTTAGTCGCCCAAGTTCAATTTCGAGGACAATCATCATTTTTCTTAATTCATCTAGAAGCACAGTCTAGCTCTCAACCAGAATTTAATCGGCGAATGTTTACTTATTTCGCTCGTCTGCATCAAAAATTTGCCTTACCAGTTTATCCCATTGTCATATTCTCCTATGATCGTCCACAAAAAGAAGCAATTCGTCAATACAAACTTGAGTTTCCTGACTTAAAAGTGTTAGAATTTAACTATCAAGTTGTCCAGTTAAATCGCTTGAATTGGCGAGATTTTCTCAATCAAGCTAATCCCGTCGCCGCCGCTTTGATGGCCAAGATGAAAATTGCCCCTCGGGATAGAGCAAAAGTTAAGGCACAATGTCTAAGATTATTGGTAACATTAAGATTAGATGCCGCTAGAATGCAATTGATTTCAGGCTTTGTCGATACCTATCTCAATCTCAACTCGTCTGAGGAGATAGAATTTCAACAGGAGATTAGCACATTTATTCAACCCGAACAGGAGGGAGTTATGCAGATTACCACCAGTTGGATGCGCCGCGGTTTAGAACAGGGTTTAGAACAGGGTTTAGAACAGGGTTTAGAACAGGGTTTAGAACAGGGTTTAGAACAGGGTTTAGCAAGAGAAAGAAATCTAATTGTTCGTCTGATTAAACGTAAGTTAGGAGCTATTGATGTGGATATAGAGAGTCGGATTATGACCTTGAATATTGATGATCTGGAACGAGTGGGGGAAGCTTTATTGGATTTTTCGACATTGGAGGATTTAACTAATTGGTTAAATGCTTTAGATGCTTAGTATTTTTCTCTTAAACTTCACAGAAGGCTATTGATGGTTATGGGTATAAATTTTGAAAATGCTATCCAACAAACTCAAGATTTACTAAGTCAAATTGAGTTTTTAGATGCCAATGTAATCACTGAAAGATTTATTGATCTAGTCTCCACAGAAAATGGAGCCAGAGGATTTTTTGTTACTTACTTAACCAGCGATTTATCCTATACGGAATATCCTAGTTTAGAAGTCATCACTGCTTTAAAAACTTCTCCGATATTGGTGAATGAATTATTAGTCAAAAATCTGGCTATGTCCACGGCAATGGTCATCTATCATCGCGAGCAAGGAGACGAAGAAAACGCCCGAGGTTCTGAGAAAGTCCAAGAAAAAACCGGTCAACTAATTAAGCAGTTATTATCGTCGGCCTTGGGGAAAAAATTACAACAATTAGCCACCAGTTTAAATACAGGACAAGGAGAATATCAAGCCTTTCTAGAGCGCTGGGGATATGACGATTACCAACGTCAAGCGATCGCAGAAATTATTCAACCTTTTCTTCAGTAACTAGAGTTTGCGGCAAAAAGTTTCTTGGTGGGAGCAGGGTGTAGGGTTTTACCCATTTTCAAAGAAAAAGTCCCGGAATTTTCCCCCTGATCACTGCCATGGCCGACACTTTTTGAGGGCAAAAAGTCTAAAAGTCTTATCCAACAAGCTTTTGGGATTTATTCAGGCCGACTTCGGGATTTCTGAGTCAACTTTTAGGAGGAGAACCCAAGCCGATGATGGGATTTGAACCCACGACCAATTGATTACGAATCAACTACTCTACCACTGAGCTACATCGGCACCTTGCCAGTCCCCGATTATATCACGGACAATAGATACACAGCTAGAAAAAATTTTTTATGAGCAAATCCCCTCGACTTGATCCCCAAAAATACGCGCGCTTGCAAGCGGAAGCAGCCAATCCCTACCGAGGGCTGCGGCAGTTTCTCTATCTCGGTTTAGGGGCCTCTGGTTTGATCGGTGCGGTGGTTTTTCTGGCCCAGTTAGCGGCAGCAAGGGACGTAGCCACCGCTTTACCCAATTTTGCCCTACAAATCGGTGTGGTGGCCCTGATGATTTGGTTATTTCGTCGGGAGAAAAAAGCTGGCGGTTGAGGGAGTAGCGACCGATGGCCAAAACAGTCTCTTGCCCCAGAGAATAAAAGTTAACATTAACTCCAATCTTTCTGTGTTATGATCGGGGGGAGAGTCAAGATTAGTGTTCAAGTTCGTTTTCAGTATTAATTCGGTAAGTCTTTTACTTTAGTATTGTTCGGCTTCTCCCTGAATTTTGTGTCTCCACACCGTTTCGAGTATTGATCGAGGATTCAAGTATTATGTCTATTTTTGTTGGTAATCTCTCTTACGAGATTTCCCAAGAAGATCTGGTCGATGTCTTTGCAGAGTACGGCAAAGTTAAAAGGGTTCATATTCCCCTGGATCGCGAGACACAGCGCAAACGCGGTTTCGCCTTCGTGGAAATGGAAAGTAAAGCCCAGGAAGCCGCCGCAATTGAGGCACTGGATGGTGCTGAATGGGGGGGGCGATCAATTAAAGTTAACGAGGCCCGCGATCGTGAAGAGCGCGCGCCCTTCAATGGTGGTGGTGGTGACAGAAAAAAACGCTATTAAGCTTTTTTCGTGAATAATTGTGGGAGGGTGGACAGGGTTCACCCTTTTTTGTCGGCAATTGCGATCGCCGCTCGGCTGAAAACCAATAGAAATCTAAATGTCTGAGTCTCTCCAAAAGGTAACAAGTAAACTATAAGGGATATCGTCATCAGGTATGATCGGCGATCGACTCCCGAATATATGGACAACAAAAACCCATGGAGACAACCTATACCCTAGCTGATGGGCGTGAAGCACTTCAATGCCCCACTTTAGTTGAAGATGATCGCACGGGCATGAGTCCCGAAACCCTAAAACGGGCTTTTCTGGACAATTTGTTTTATTTGCAAGGGGTTAACCGCACCGATGCCAGTCCCTACAATTACTATGTCGCCCTTGCCTACACCGTTCGCGATCGCCTGCTGCGTCGTTTTCTGAAATCCACCGACACCTACAAACAAGAAAAAGTTAAACTCGTCTGCTATTTCTCGGCCGAATTTCTCATGGGGCGGTATTTAGGTAATAATCTCGCTAATTTGGGTATTTATGACCTAATCAAAGAGATGATCGAGGAATTAGGTCTTGATTTTGAGGAAATTATCGAACAGGAACCGGATCCCGGCCTCGGAAACGGCGGTTTAGGGCGTTTAGCGGCTTGTTTCCTTGATTCTCTCGCTTCCCTAGAAATTCCCGCCATCGGTTACGGTATCCGCTACGAATTTGGCATTTTCCATCAAATGATCCAAAACGGTTGGCAGGTGGAAATCCCCGATAACTGGCTACGCTTCGGCAATCCTTGGGAATTACCCCGTCCCGATGAAAGTGTGGAAGTAAAACTGGGTGGCCGGACGGAAATCTATCACGATGATAAGGGACAGGAACGGGTACAATGGCTGCCGGAACGTCGGGTTTTAGCCATTCCCCACGATACCCCCGTCCCTGGTTATAAAACCAACACGGTGAACGCTTTGCGTCTCTGGAAAGCAGAAGCGAGTGAATCGTTTAATTTTGAGGCTTTTAACGCTGGATTATACGATCAATCCGTGGCTGAAAAAATGGACGCGGAAACCATTTCTAAAGTCCTTTATCCCAACGATAACACCCCCGCCGGTCGCGAATTACGTCTCGCCCAACAATACTTTTTTGTGGCCGCTTCCCTGCAAGATTTAATTCGCATTCACCTAAAAAGCCACAAAAATCTGCAAAATTTCCACGAAACCGCCGCTATTCAACTGAACGACACTCACCCAGCTATTGCGATCGCTGAGTTAATGCGCTTGTTAGTGGATGAAAACGGCTTAGAATGGTCAAAAGCTTGGGCAATTACCCAAAAAACCTTCGCTTATACCAATCATACCCTATTGCCAGAAGCCCTAGAACGTTGGTCGGCGGATTTACTCGGGAAATTGCTACCCCGACATCTAGAAATTATCTACCTGATCAATCACTTTTTCCTCGACGATGTGCGGACTTGGTTTCCCGATAACGAGGAATTATTGGGCAAATTGTCGATAGTTGAAGAAGCTGGTTGGGGTAATAAACAAATTCGCATGGCTAATTTAGCCTGTGTGGGTAGTCACTCAATTAACGGAGTCGCCGCTTTACACACGGAGTTACTGCAAAAAGACACCCTGAAAGAGTTTGCCATGCTCTGGCCGGAAAAATTCTACAATAAAACCAATGGTGTCACCCCGCGCCGGTGGATTTTATTGAGCAATCCCCAATTATCGGCAGTATTTACCGAAAAAATCGGCGATAATTGGTTAAAAGACCTGAAGGAATTGCGAAAACTGGAACAATACCTTGATGATCCCGAATTTCGTCAGCGTTGGTATGAAATTAAACAGGCGAATAAGGCCGATTTAGCGGCTTATATGCTGAAAACCCGCAATATCGAGGTGGATGTTAATTCGATTTTCGATGTGCAGGTAAAACGGATTCACGAATACAAACGCCAACATCTGGCAGTTCTGCACATTATCGCCCTTTATAATCGCATTAAACAGAACCCTCAGATCGATATCGTGCCGCGCACTTTTATCTTTGGTGGTAAGGCAGCCCCCGGTTACTTTATGGCGAAGTTAATTATTAAGTTAACTAATGCTGTGGCTGAAATTGTGAATAAGGATCCTGATGTCAGAGGTCGTTTAAAAGTGGTTTTCCTGCCTAACTTTAACGTTTCTTTGGGTCAACGCATCTATCCAGCGGCGGATCTGTCCGAACAGATTTCTACGGCGGGCAAGGAAGCTTCCGGAACCGGTAACATGAAGTTTGCCATGAATGGCTCCCTCACCATTGGGACTCTGGACGGCGCTAATATCGAAATCCGCGAGGAAGCAGGGGCAGAAAATTTCTTCCTTTTTGGCTTGACAGCAGAAGAAGTTTATGCTAAGAAAGCCCACGGTTATGAACCGATGAGCTATTACAAAAATAATCGCGAATTGAAGGGAGTGATCGATCGAATCAAGAGTGGTTATTTTAGCCATGGTGACCAGGAATTATTCAGGCCGATCGTCGATTCTCTCCTCTACGATGACCAGTATATGCTTTTAGCTGATTATCAATCCTACGCTGATTGTCAGGAACAGGTAAGTGAAGCTTATCGCGATCGGGACAAGTGGACGCGGATGTCGATTCTCAACTCGGTTCGTATGGCCAAATTCTCTAGCGATCGCACAATCTGGGAATATTGTCAAGAGATTTGGAAAGTTAATCCGGTCAAGATTAGTTTAGAGGATTAAAAAACTCGGTCAAGTTCGGGTTTAGTCTTTGACTAGCCCGAATTCTGGAACCGTCGCCCCAAAAATGCTTTGTGAAAAGGATAAAATTTATTATTCTTTGCTATCCAAAAACTGGGTCAACACTTTTGAGTTTTAGGGTGAATGATTCGGGGAGCTTTTTGATTATGAGGAAAAATATAAATGTCAGTAATAATTGAACAAAACCTAGGGGAAATTTTAGCTCAAATTAATCACAAATTAGAGAATTTACAAAAAGATGTTACAGACATCAAAATTGAGTTAACAGAAGCTAAGGGGGAAAGACAGGTATTAAAGGTGGAAATCGATAACCTGAAGCAAGATGTTAATGCGATTAAAAGTTCACAACAGGCTCAAATTTGGACATTAATTGGTATTTTAATTACGGCGGTAGGAGGGTTTTTAGTGGCAGTGGGTAGGTTTGTTATTTCGGGTAATCCTTAATTGCAATACCGTCTAAACTATGATTAAGAGTGATTGAATGATGGACTATGATTAGGTTATCTTTCGACAATCACGAGTATTTATTGTCTTATATCACATCATCGGGTCGCTCTCTCGAAAAAAATCACAGTCCCTCACATAATCACAAAAATCCTAGTTAAGACTATGATTAAAATGATTGAATGATGGACTATGATTGGGTTATTTTTTACAATTCAATGTCTAAACTATGATTAGAATGATTGAATGATAGACTATGATTAGGTTATCTTTCGACAATCACGAGTATTTATTGTCTTATATCACATCATCGGGTCGCTCTCTCGAAAAGAATCATAGTCCATCACACAATCACAAAAATCATAGTTAAGACAATGAATGAACAACGCGCCCAAGCTTATGTTAATTTAATTGAACAGTTGCTCGCTTGTGCTGATGATGAGGAACGAACTAATATTCTGCAAGCAAATCAGGAATTGATTGACCCCGAATTTTTGCAGGTGATGGAAAACTATGCAACAGGGTTAGAATAATAAGGATACAATAACCATGCAGATTGATTTAACACAACACTTTGGGCAATATCTCAACCCTCAAGCCAGAAATATAGAAGAATATAAGGCGTTTTTAACTGTTGGGGACATTGACAACAGGCTAAGGTGTTGTTAGTATATCCAACATGAAGGCTACCGCGCTCATTCGTCGTCGCGTCATCTTGGCCCCAGACGCATTCGCAGAAGTCACTGTCTGGCGTGTTCCCCAACCAGTTCTGCCATCGGAGCATCCTTACAAATATCGTCTCGCTTACATAGTCAACGGCAAATGTGTGTTGCGATATGATAACGAACGCGGTAAAGGCGATCACCGTCATTTCGATGGTGTGGAGTCTCTTTATGCTTTCTCTTCGCCAGACCAATTGATGGCCGACTTCAACTCTGACATTTTGAGGTGGAATTATGAACACGGTCGTTCTTGAAGTTCGCTCCTTGACTGACACCCTTGCCGATGCCGTTCAAGCGATGAAAACTGGTCGAGCAGAAAAAGAAGTTCGTATCAGTTTTGCTACCCCCGAACTTCTCTGGAAAGTTCTGACTGCCAAGCGGTGGGAACTCCTCAAAGCTATGTGCGGTGCTGGCCCCATTTCTATCCGTGAGGCGGCGAGGCGAGTACATCGGGATGTTAAAGCAGTACATGGAGATATTACGGCACTTTTAAATGTCGGTATTCTGAGCCGTGTAGCAGATGGGAGCGTAGAGTTCCCTTTTGAAGCGATCAAGGTTGAATTCATGTTGCAAGCCGTTTGATCGCCGGATTAGTAGCGATTGCGAATAAAGAGGATACCTGAAGCAAAAGTATTATCATTCTCTCGAAATTATTAAGGATATCCTAAGAATAAATTTTGAAAAGTATGGGTATCCTGCCAGCGATAGATTGAAAAATCGCGGCGATCTGACGTTAAAATTTTCCCATGCCCTAAGTTTTCAGCTAATACTACTAATGAAGCATCAGCTAAATCCATTGGTATATCTTCATAACGTTTCATAAGTTGTTGCATTCGTCTAACATGATTTGATTGTAATTCAAATACTTCAAAACCACCTGCTAAGAAATTTTGAATAAATAGCAGTTGAGCATGATTACCGAGACGAGTTAGCAAAAGGTAACAAGTTTCGGTGACAACACACCAGGTTGTTATTAGGGGTTCTCGCAATCTTTGAATTACAAGCTGTGCTTGTTGATGATGATGATCTTGCTCATTGGCGAGGGCCAACCAGAAGCCTGTATCAACTATAATCATGTTTGGCTGACCATTCTTCCTTCAGGATAGTTTTATAATTAGTAGAAAGATCGGGCGAACCTTGTCCACACCCAATAAAACCGCTTTCTTTCAGCACTTTAAGGGGATCTGAGTTACGCGGGTGTAGTTTGGTATATTGTTGCTCAATAACTTGATTGAGCAGGGTAGTGATATCCTGATCGCTATGTTGTTGGATGTAGGCGAGTTTTTCCCTTTGTTCTTGGCTAAGATGGATGGTGATGTCCATAGTTTTTCTCCTTAATAATGTCTAAACTATGATTAGAATGATTGAATGATGGACTATGATTAGGTTATCCTTTGTCCTTGACAATCAAGAATATTTATTGTACCACACTATATCATAAGGTCGCTCTCTCTCAAAAAAAATCACAGTTCATCACATAATCACATCAATCACAGTACAGACAATGAATGAACAACGCGGCCAAGCTTATGTTAATTTAATTGAACAGTTGCTCGCTTGTACTGATGATGAGGAACCCAATATTCTGCAAGCAAATCAGGAATTTATTGATCCCGATTTTTTGCAGGTGATGGAAAACTATGCAACATGGTTAGAAGAACAAGGAAATCATAATCCTGTTGCTTGGTTACGGAATATGGCGCAACAGTTGAGGCAGTTTCTCACCCTTCGGCTGGTCAATACTGGATTTAGGGCAAACGCATCTAAATTCTAGATTCCTTATCTAATAAGACTTTCAGCGTTTCAGAAAAAATCAACCATGATCTCGAAAACCCTTATCCAGCCTACCTTTCAAAAATAAGATGCGTTCCCCCTGATACTGGATTTAGGGAGATTGTATTTTTTGAAAAGCTATAATATAATTAATTATGATTATTCAGATAATATTGTTCAATGACTATGACCAAAACTAATCTTGCCAAAAATCTCAAAGAAGCTTACCGAGTTTGTAATCTTGATCCTCTAAGGGGTGAAGCTATGAAACGATATTATGTTGATTTATCAAAAGTTCGCAATACCAAAGCTATAGGTCAAGTTGATACAATTCTTGAATTTCAAGAACCTGAAAAATTTACAACAATTTTATTTACAGGTCATCGTGGCTGTGGAAAAAGCACAGAATTAAGGCGAATTCAGGAAAGATGGCAAGAAAAAGATTTTATTATTTATTTAGAAGCTGATCGGGAAATTGACATTGAAGATGCGCGTTATATAGACTTATATTTAGTATTAATTAAGCAAATTGAATATGAACTCAGACAACGAGGAATTAAGTTTGATGATGAACTTCTGGGTAATTTTGAAGCTTGGTTTAAAGATATCACAGAAGAAACAGAGGAAACCGTTGAGAAGTCTGTGAGTATGTCGGGAACTTTAGATGTTAGTTCCTCTCCCTTTCCTATTCCTTTTGTAGCTAAATTATTAGTGAAATTATTAGCACAAATTAAAGGGTCTGATAAACGTAAAAAAACAATTCGTCAAACCTTAGAACAAGATATTTCTCGCTTACAAGCTGATGTAAATTTTTTACTAGATGATGGGTTTAGAAAATTACAGCAAAAATTTCCTCAATATCAAGGATTTTTAGTAATATTCGACAATTTAGATCGAGTAACACCAGAAGTAGGCGATCATTTATTTTTCGATTATGCAGCACAGTTACAAGCCTTGGGATGCAATATTATTTATACTGTGCCAATTTCTACAATCTATTCAGCTAAAAAAGTCAATAATTTTTTCGAGAACTCTAATATTGTCCCGATGATCAATATCTACAATTTACAAAGAAATAAGCCCGATTTAGACTATCAAGAAGAAGCCTTAAAAGCTGTTGCTAAATTAATTGAAGTTAGGGTTAATGTTCAGGATATTTTTGCTAATTACGATGATTTATTAAGTTTAGCTAAAGCTAGTGGCGGTCATGTTAGACAACTAATGCAAATGATGAGAACTGCTATTACTTCAGCAAATGCAAAAGGCGGCTCTAAAATTGATAGTGAAGACGTACAAACTGCCATTAAACAAGTACAATTTGATTTTGAAAGAGTCATTCCTGATGAGCATTATACTTATTTAGTAAATGTCTATTTAAACAAGGAAATTAATAACAATCAAATTGGACAACTTATGTTATTTAATACTTCTGCCTTAGAATATAATGGTAATGATAGATGGAACTATATCAATCCAGTTGTTGAATCTATTCAAGCTTTTAAAAAGGTATTAAAAAATGTTAGAAACTAAATCTTTCTCTATTTATAATCATCGTTTATTTTTAGTAAAAAATCAGCAGAGATTAGCTGAGTTACTAACTTTTATTGATTTTGCCGAAGGATTAACTATTGGCTTTATTGAAGTTAACCGCAATGAGGAAGCTAACTGGATAGTTGAGAGTTTAATGAATAATTCTCAATGTCAAAATATACAATTTATTGTTTTAAATATAGATGATTCTCAGGTGCGTTTTTTATTAGATGAAATTTTAAACTATTTATCTAAAAATCCCCCTTTAGAAGATAAAAAGCAAGTGTTAATTATCAAAGGATTAGAAAATTCTATCGGATTTAAGGATTATCCCCCTATTTTACAAAATCTCAATTTTGTTAGAGACGCTTTTACTTATGATGTTCCTTATCCTATATTATTTTGTTTACCCAAAGATACTATTACTAGATTTGCTAGATTTGCCCCTGATTTTTGGGCTTGGAAATCAGGTATTTTTAAGTTTGAATCTCTACCAGAAGAAAAAAATATTGATCGTCAATTTGTGAATTTTGCTCGGGGTCTTGAACGAGATGGAGTATCAGAAACTCAAGCAAGAATTGATCTATTAACTCGATTATTTGCAGAGTATTCAGCAGAAAAAAATATATCTATGATGATAACAACTTTACAGCAATTAGGGGTTGCTTATTACCGTAGAGGAGAGTTGCAAAAAGCGGAGGAATCTTTGCTAGAAGCTTTGAATTTAAGTAATCAAATAACATCATTAGAACCGACAAAAGTAGCCACTCTTGAGACCTTGGGTTATGTATATAAGAAAGCAAAGAAATATGAGGAAGCAGAAACAATTTATCAACAGGTTTTGAATGTTTATTCTGAGCAAAAGTTTTCTCAAAAATGGGCTAAAATTCAAAATAGTTTAGGTAATGTTTATCTTGACAAGAATCAAGGCAGTAAAGCTGATAATTTAGAAAGGGCGATCTCTTGTTTTAATTCTGCTTTAGAAGTATATACCCGTGATAGCTTTCCTTCTGAATGGGCAATGACACAAAATAATCTGGGGGTTGCTTATAGTAATCGCATCAGAGGGGAAAGAGCGGATAATTTAGAGTTAGCTATTGTTGCTTATAACCAGTCATTAGAAGTATATACTCGTGATAGCTTTCCTTCTGAATGGGCAATGACACAAAATAATCTGGGCAATGCTTATAGTGATCGTATCAGAGGGGAAAAGGCAGAAAATTTAGA
>SFCA01000158.1:0-3796 GCA_007095475.1 Microcystis aeruginosa Ma_QC_C_20070703_M131
ATTCTACTAATGACAGTAGCCTAGTTACTCAGGAGCCGGATACGGCGAAAGTCGTAAGTCCGGTTTTGAAGCAGGGGGTGGGAAGGCGACTTCCTGCTCTACTGTAACGGGTGTAGGGTTTTACCGATTTTGAGGGGGTCAATTACCTAATTTTCAGGGAAAAAGTCCCAGAATTCTACCCCCGATCACTGCAAGGGTTGGCACTTTTTGAGGTCAAAAAAGTCTAAAAGTTTTACCCAACAAAGTTTTTAGATTTATTCAGCCAACCCTAATTAACCCGGGACTAAAGAAGATTTGAGCGCAAAAATTTTCTCGATTACCTCTTCTACCACCTTATCAGGAGTGGAAGCGCCGGAAGTCACTCCGACGATAATTTTTCCTTCATTTAACCAGTTATCGGTGATGATTAAATCGCCACCTAAGGGTTTATGTTCGATGCGATTACCGGGGAGAATGCGCTCGGCACTATCGATATGATAGGAGGGAATGGCACGCTCGATCGCTATTTCCTGTAGGTGAGTGGTATTAGAGGAATTATAACCACCAATTACCACCATTAAAGAAAGCGGTTCTTTCACCAGTTCAAACATGGCATCTTGACGCTCTTGAGTGGCATCACAGATGGTATTAAAACTCATGAAATGATCTTTAAAATCGATCGGTCCGTACTTTCTCAACATAGTATGCTCAAAGAGCTTGCCAATTTCCTCCGTTTCACTTTTCAGCATCGTGGTTTGATTGGCAATACCGATATAATCTAGATTGCGATCGGGATCGAAACCCGGGGAATGAGCATTTTTAAACTTCTCTAAAAACTCGTTTTTATCGCCACCGTGGAGAATATAATTAGCGACATAATTAGCCTGAGCCAAATTTAAAACGATCAGATAAGTGCCAGCAAAAGAGCTAGTGGCGATCGTTTCTTCGTGATTATATTTGCCGTGAATAATCGAAGTGTGGTCGCTTTTTTTGTGTTTTTCCACGGAATTCCACACCTTAGAAACCCAGGGACAAGTGGTATCCACAATCATGCAACCCTTATCGTTAAGTATTTGCATTTCCGAGACACTGGCCCCAAAAGCAGGTAAAATCACCACATCCCCCGATTCCACCACAGTAAAGTCTTTTTGGCCATTTTCCACCGGAATAAAACCCACGGCCATAGAGCGCAGACGCTGATTAACCGAGGGATTGTGAATAATTTCGTTAGTAATCCAGAGACGTTCCTGGGGAAAATGTTGACGAGTTTCGTAGGCCATGGCGACAGCGCGTTCTACCCCCCAACAAAAACCAAAAGCTTGAGCGAGATAGATCGTCACGTCACCCCGTTCTAAACGATAATTATTTTCACGAATTTTTTGGATCAGGTCGCTTTGATACTCATTGGTCATCGCATCCATTACTTCCTCTTTGTGACCGAATCCCTTGCGGTTATAGTTATCCGATTGCTGTAGGGTACGTTTAAAGGATTTTGTATCCATGATTCTCTGATAGGGGTATTGGTGGCGCTAAATTGGGCGAGACAGTAGCTTGCCATATATTAAAAATACCTTATCTAGTCAGCCCAGGGAGTCTTTAGAGACGAGAGAGAAATTCCTCGTCGATATCGTAACCAAACTGTTGAGCGAAAAATTTTAAGCGAGATAAAGCAGGAATTTGCTGACTTTTCAGCCAATCAGACAAAATAAAGAGTTTTTGCATCACAAAAATCTCCAAAGCTTCGGGATTATATTGAATTCCTTCCCCGCGATGGAATTGATGGGGGACTAACATAGCCGCATAGCGGGCGATTTCTCCCTGTTTTGGGTCAAGAATAAAGATAAACCAGGGATAAACCGCGTCTAAACGCAGAAACCACAGCCTGACTTCCGGTATCTCCGATAATTCTCGCATATCACCCTCAGCACGAGGATAATCTATCTCTAATTGTAGAGCTTGTTCCAAATTTGCGATCGCTGATCGGGACTGGTAATCTTGAATAATAGTCTCTAAGGATGATAGATCGAGATTTTGAATCTGATTGGGGTTAAGAGGAATTTTGACAGTCATAGGGGCAAATAAAAGGTTATATAGGGCGAAATTACGGTTTTTTATCCCTAGATCACAATGATCTATCTCAGAAAATACTCTCAATCGGGACAAAAAAACTGGGTATGACTATTCTCTCACTCCAGAGCGAGAGAGGGAAACCGGACAAAAATCCTCATGATTGGATTTCTCCTACAATTTAACCTCCCTTGCACACCGGGGTTTTTTAGTCGGCAAAATCGGGAAATCAGGTTATTGATAACTATTAGCTTGACGAGTAAACATAATGTGATATTGTCCTCGTTTGCTCATCAGTTCTGCCAAGTTAATCGTCGTCAATTTAAGTGCGATAATTGTCGGAAACCCTGCAGCGAAGAGTTAGATTTTGTCGCCAGTAAACGAACCTATACGAAAAAACTAGCCCAGAATATACTCGAACAATTAAAAGAAGGAGATATTTTAAATGTTAGCCGAAGAAATGACGTAACGGAAGAAGAGATTCAAAGAATGTTAGAGGACGTCGCCGAAGAAATTACAGAGCCAGACTTATCGAAATTAAAAAGACTAGGAATTGATGAAATCGCTCTAGTCAAAGGACAAAAAAATTACTGTGCGGTTTTCGTAAATTTAGATACGGGAAAACTAATAGCTATTCTAGAGAAGCGAACACAAGAGGAGTTGAGAAAAACGCTGACAGGCTGCGGAAAAGAGGTGTTAGAGCCAATTGAAGAAGTGAGCATATATCTTTGGTTGTCCTATAAAAATCTGGTGAAAGAATTGATGCCATCGGCCGAGGTAGTCGCCGATAGATTCCATGTAATGAAACAAATTAATCAAGAGTTAGACGAACAGAGAAGAGCAGAAAAAAGAGCCAGGTCAGCGCAGAAAAACAAAAAACAGAAAGCGGAAAAAGAAGCAAAACTAGAAGTTTTAAAGCGAAGTAAATATAGTCTGTTAAAAAATGAAGAAGATTTAACGGAACCCCAAAAACTAAAACTAGAAGCTATCAAAGAAAATTGACCAAATTTGAAAAAGATGCAGGAATTAAAGGAAGAATTCAGAAAGATTTATGAAACCTCAGAGAATCCGACAGAAGGACTGCTATCCATCTCGGAATGGTTGGCAAAATCCTCCAGTATTTTTACCAAGAGTTGTCAAACAATCTGAAACTGGTTTGGAGAAATCATTAGTTATTTCGAGCGCAGGACAACGAATGGGGTGGTCGAGGGAATCAACAATAAACTTAAACTATAGCGTTTTTCAGTCTGCTGAGGTACAAAAGTTATGGGTTTTAGGCAAAAGGCAAGAGGCAAAAGGGAAGAAAAATAGGTGTACCTCACTAGCTTAGGAAACGATATAATAAAACGGAGAGGCTATGGCTTGAGAAACTTTCGGAATTTTTGGGTTAGAAGTATGTTATCTTGGCATCTTGTCTGTTGATTTAGCATAAAGAGTAACGAAGAACCGACTTGAGAGATTTTCAGGGTTGCCGATTTTTACTTGATAGCTACTGGCAAAAGATAGCCCCCGTTAATTATATCAATTTATCAAAGTTCGGAGAATAATTTACTGTTGATCGATAGCGATCGAGATTGGGAAACCATTGTTAAAATGCGATCGCTTTGAACTTTTCCTATTCCCTTTGAGTGGCTTGTCTAACCTGTTCGATCTCTAATTCTAAAGCCTGTGCTATCTGTTCAAAGTTTAATCCTAATGCCAATAAACGAGGAATAGGGGCTAATTTTGCCGCTAATTCACCTTCTTGTCG
>SFCA01000159.1:0-31519 GCA_007095475.1 Microcystis aeruginosa Ma_QC_C_20070703_M131
TCTCTAAACTCTAGCTCTCTTATGGGTTAAGCCTTCGAGCTATCGCTAACTAACAGAAACCCGAAATTTGAGTTTTTATTAGAAAAAAAGTTAGCATTCGCTTATCAAGCAAAGGTTTCCGAATCTGGATTCGGTCAGGGATTTCCGAAAGTCCCAGAAGAGCGTTAACAGCTTCAAAGGCGATTTTAGCGATTTCGGCGGCGGCTAATTCTGCTAACATAATTCTGCTAACATAATTATTAATCGGGGGAATTTTTCGCCATTCTAGCACAACTATTTGGGGATGAAATTGCTTCTCCTCCCCCATTTGTCTCGTAGCAAGGTTCTCAGCTGTACTGCATTTAAACTGCACCTAGGAAATTGTAGTACAAATGCTCGAATTTTCTCTCCCCGCTTCCAGGCAGTCTTAGGCAGTAATTTAGATAGTCAACAGCTTTGATTGTTAGTATTCTATAATACCAATTCTTAGACAACTATAAAGAAAATCCCAAGATTAAGCGAATCCCTTGCCGAGAAACGCTATAAGAAAATAAAATGTCTAATTTCATCCACAAAATTGTTATGACAGTTACCAATAGACAAGAGCTAGAAGAACTCATTCAACAGGTAAAAAAAGCTCAACAACAATTTGCCAACTATAGCCAAGAACAAGTAGATATTATCTTCAAAAAAGCGGCATTAGCAGCCAACAACGCTCGCATTCCCCTGGCTAAAATGGCCGTACAAGAGACAGACATGGGAGTAATTGAGGATAAAGTGATTAAAAACCATTTTGCCTCAGAAATCATCTACAACAAGTATAAACACACCAAAACCTGCGGCATTATCGAAGAAGATAAATCCTTTGGATTGCAAAAAATCGCCGAACCCGTGGGCATTTTAGCGGGGATCGTACCCACCACAAATCCCACCTCTACAGCCATTTTTAAAGCCCTAATTGCCCTGAAAACCCGCAACGGCATCATTTTTTCCCCCCATCCGCGAGCCAAAGACTGCACGATCGCGGCGGCCAAAATTGTCTTGGAAGCGGCCGTGAAAGCGGGCGCACCGGCCGGTATTATTGGTTGGATCGATCAGCCATCGGTAGAACTTTCCCAAGCATTAATGCAACATCCCTGCATTAATTTAATCCTCGCTACCGGCGGTCCCGGTATGGTAAAAGCGGCCTATTCTTCGGGAAGACCTTCCTTAGGAGTCGGTGCTGGCAATACCCCCGCTTTAATTGACGAAACCGCTCACATAAAAATGGCCGTTTCCTCGATTATTCTCAGTAAAACCTTCGATAACGGCATGATTTGCGCCTCCGAACAATCGGTAATCGTTGTCGATAGCATCTATGAAGAAGTTCGACAGGAATTTATTGATCGCGGGGCCTATCTTCTTTCCCCCGCAGAAAGGGAAAAAGTCGTCGGGATTCTCCTAAAAGATGGTCATATTAACCCCGATATCGTCGGGCAACCGGTGGAAAAATTAGCCGCTATGACCAGAATTTCTGTTCCCGAAGATACCCGATTACTAATCGGAGAAGTAGAAAATATTGGTTTAGAGGAACCATTTTCCTACGAAAAACTCTCGCCAATTTTAGCTATGTACCGAGCGAAAGACTTTGAAGATGGGGTGAAAAAAGCCGAAAAACTGGTCTTATTTGCGGGTCGAGGTCATACGGCCGTGCTTTATACCGCACCCTCCAATCGGGAACATATTAAGCGCTTTGAAGACAACGTAGAAACGGCCCGGGTATTAATTAATACCCCTTCCTCCCAGGGTGCGATCGGTGATATCTATAACTTCCGTCTCGATCCTAGTTTAACCCTCGGTTGTGGCACTTGGGGCGGTAATTCCATCAGCGAAAACGTCGAACCTACCCATCTATTAAATATTAAAACCTTGGCCGAGCGCCGGGAAAATATGCTTTGGTTCCGAGTACCACCAAAAGTATATTTTAAATACGGGTCATTACCGATCGCTATTCGGGAATTAGCCGGCAAAAAACGGGCTTTTATTGTCACCGATAAACCTCTTTTTGACCTAGGAGTTACCGCACCTTTACAGGAGGTTTTAGAAGAAATCGGCATCACGATTAATATCTTTTATGATGTGGAACCCGATCCTTCCCTAGAAACCGTCGAACGGGGGTTAAATGTAATTAATACCTTCAATCCCGATGTAATTATCGCTATCGGTGGCGGTTCCCCCATGGATGCGGCCAAAATCATCTGGCTACTCTACGAGCATCCAGAGATAGAATTCGAGAGCTTGGCCATGCGTTTTATGGATATACGCAAACGAGTCTATGAATTGCCCCCTTTAGGCGAAAAAGCTCTCATGGTGTGTATTCCCACCACTTCGGGAACAGGATCGGAAGTGACTCCCTTCGCCGTCGTGACCGATCGCCGTAATAATATTAAGTATCCTCTGGCAGATTATGCTCTAACTCCCAGCATGGCCATCGTCGATCCGGAATTAGTGCTGAATATGCCGAAAAAATTGACAGCCTACGGCGGAATTGACGCTTTAACTCACGCTCTTGAGTCCTACGTCTCGGTTTTAGCCTCAGAGTACACCAATGCTCTTGCTCAAGATGCCATCCGACTGCTGTTTAAATATCTGCCCAGTTCCTATCATAACGGAGCTAAAGACCCGAAAGCGCGGGAAAAAGTTCATTATGCGGCGACAATGGCAGGAATGGCCTTCGCTAATGGCTTTTTAGGCATCTGTCACTCCATGGCCCACCAATTAGGGGCAATTTTCCATATTCCCCACGGTCTGGCCAATGCCTTGATGATTTCCCACGTCATCCTCTATAATGCCACCGATGCCCCCTTTAAACAGGCGACTTTCTCTCAGTACAAATATCCTAACGTGAAATGGCGCTATGCCAGGATCGCCCATTCTCTGGGATTGGGGGGAGAAAGCGAGACCGAAAGTGTGGAAAGATTGGTATTAGCGATCGAATGTTTAAAACGGGAAATCGGTATTCCGGCCAGTATTAAAGAGGTAATTCCCGAAAGTGAAGCCGAATTTATGGCCAAATTAGACCATTTAGCTGAACAAGCTTTCGATGATCAGTGTACCGGAGCCAATCCCCGTTATCCCCTGATTGAGGACTTAAAAACCCTGTTAATCCAAGCTTATCACGGCAATTTGCCCCTAGAGGTGGCGGTAAATGGTCACGGTGAGGTCAGTCTTGCCGATTTGAAGTTAGATCCGCAACCCTTGAGCTTGTAGGGATAGATTTTGCCTTTGATCCCCCCTACCCCCTAGTAGGGTTGATTCATGAATCAACCCTACTATAAATCAACCCTACCCCTACTCCCCTTAATCAGGGGAGATCTCCCCTACCCCCCTTAATAAGGGGGGATTTGACAGTTTTTAACACCTACCTACTCAGCCACTGCTTAAAAATTATCCTTTTTCCCCCGCAGCCGTGCAAACACTTGTACTGGTTCGCTGCTATTCATGGTCATTGCCAAAGCGGGACTATCCCAACGCAAAAAAGGATTAGTCAGCTTTTCCGTCCCCAAAATTGCCGGAATCGTGGGAATATCTTGGGCGCGATTTTTCTCCACTTCCCGATAACGCTGCTGCAGAGCAGCATTATTAGGGTCAACTGTCAAGGCAAACTTTAAATTATTTAACGTATATTCGTGAGCGCACCAAACCCTAGTCTGGTCGGGCAGCGATCGCAATTTAGTTAAAGAAGCCACCATTTGTCCCGGTGTTCCCTCAAATAAACGACCACAACCCCCCGAAAACAGGGTATCACCACAGAATAACTCGCCGTAATCTCCGGGGTTAACCGGGGGAAAATAATAGGCAATATGAGCGCGAGTGTGGCCGGGGACAAAGAAAACCTCGGCCCAGCGGCCGGCAAATTCCACCCGGTCTCCCTCCTCTAAAAACATTTGCTGGCCCGGAATGCGACCGCGATCCTCCTTTCCCCCATAAACACAAAGATGGGGATAACGATTAATTAAAGCCTGATTAGCCCCCACATGGTCGCCGTGGTGATGGGTATTGAAAATAGCGACTAAATCCACCTGTAAAGCCTCTAATCGCCTGAAAACCGGTTCAGGTTCCGCTGGATCCACCAGGGCCGCGATTTTTTGCGCTCGATCATAGAGGAGGAAAATATAATTATCGGAAAGGGCATTAAGACGTTCGATCTCCATGGTAGAATCTTGGGCTAAGGTTTAACTCGATCATACCGATGGCAGCATCTTTCAGAAATCAGGCTAGAGGCCTCAACCACTGGGACAAAATCTTAAATGTCGTCGATGTAGAATAATAACTACAATAAAAGTGTCCTAAAAGTGTCATAAAAAAGCAGTGAATTTATAGTAGTTATGACGATCAAATTTCGGTTTCATCCAGAGAAAGCAGTTGAAGCCGCTGCTATACTCTTAAAGCTACACGGCAAACCGATGAAGTATATAGGGTTGCTGAAAATGCTCTATATAGCTGACCGTCTTGCTTTAAAAACCATGGATCAACCAATTACTGGGGATAGATATGTATCAATGGATTATGGACCGGTTCTCAGGGGTGTTTATGATTTGATTAAAGGACAGCCCGTGGACTCTGCCTTACCCCTGTGGTCGAAATATATCTCTCCCCGGGATTCTAATTATGTTGACCTGCTGCAATATCCCGGCAATGAAGAACTCTGTGAAGAAGAAGAAATGATTCTTAAACAGGTTTACGAGACCTTTGGCCATCTCGATCCCTTTCTTGTAGAAGAACTCTGTGAAGAAGAAGAAATGATTCTTAAACAGGTTTACGAGACCTTTGGCCATCTCGATCCCTTTCTTGTAGCCGAATGGACTCACGATTTACCCGAATGGAAGGATCCCCATGGTTCGGCTATTCCAATTTTAGTAGAGGATGTTTTGCGATCTATGGGTAAAACGGAGGAGGAAATCGAAGATATTAGCCAAGAAGCCCAGCGAGAAGCCTATTTAGATGGAGCTTTACCGAAAATTTTCGGTTAAAGCCCCGCCCTTTAGTGTAGGGTCGGGCGACTTTTAATTTATGGGTTGTCAACTTCAGAAGCAATTCTGTCTAAGCAAGTAATCTCTGTGAACCAAGAATCCCCGTCTTTTTAGAGCGGGAAGTGTCAAAAGGATTTTACCAAAATGTCTAACGAAACCGTTACCTATTCCCTAGAAGCTGTTCTCAAGGAAATCAAAGACAGTATTAAGGAAGTTAGCCACAAAATCGACAAAATTGACGAACGGCTAACTAAGTTAGAGGTGGGACAAGCTAAACTGACTGAGAAAGTCGATGGGATCGATAGAAGGCTCGAAAAGGTTGAGGGAACCCAGAAAAATCAGGTCTGGACGTTAATAATTCTTTTAGGAGGGGCGATCGCTACGGCATCGTGGCGCTCTTTCTTTTCTGGGAATCCTTGACCATCTATGAGTTTGCTAGTGTATGGCATTTATTTAAGTACGGGAAGCGCACCAGCAACTGTGGCGCGCTTCTGGGTTTTCTGTTGGGGGCAATCCGTTAATTTCGTTTAAAATAACTGAACTCCTGTATATAGTCATTTCAATTAAGATTGAGAATATCAATGCCAGAGTTCATAAGGGTTTAACTGGTCTAGAGTGTATCAGACTTATCTGAAATGACTATAATTCACAGTGACCTTCCTGAAGCTCTCGACTACCGGCACAAACAATTTCATCGATAATAAATTCGTAGATAGCATTTCCGACAATCACTGTCAGAACGATCGCAAGCAAGCCTTTTGTGTATTTATCTAATGCTGTCATGAGGTTTCCAAAATTTCCTTATGGGTAATTTTAAGTAATCAAAAAGGAGATGGGTATGATTAGAATCACCCAAACCGCCGCTTCAGCCGTTTTCTGGTTAGCAACTTTTTGTCCCCTAACTCCCCGCAGGACAGGAATCGGCAAAAATTACGCAGGGAATCCCCACATGACTAATGGGAACAATATAGGTTTCTGTGGGGGGAAATAAAGCGACAACGTGGGGAACGGGACGGGGAGTATAATGCACTTGCGATTGACCTTGATAAGCGAGGGAGGTGCTTGCTCCTGAATCCAACATCACTGCCTCCCGAAAACCTGCCTGTACTAATAATTCTCCCAAAGCCATGGAATCGATCGGCTCTCTGGAAACCCCGATAACTGGCTGTCCTGCCTGATTAATCCCCCAAAAAGCCCGGTGACGCAGGGCATCAAAACCGTAAAGTGTACCAAAGGATTCTCGCGATTGTGGTTGTCCATCTTTGACTAACCAAGCGGCCGCGACAAAAGCATCCGTAACCTTGAGATCATTTCTAGCCTCCGCTGCGATTCCTTCTAGGGTATTATGACGGGCAGGATCAAAGGGAAGATAACGCACCCATTGATCGGTAATGATTACTAAAGGACGACCCTCTAACTTGCCGATTTCTCCCTCATATCCCGGGATAAAGCCGCCATTTTGGCTTAAAACCGGCCCGATCATCTGATTTGAGTCCAATTCCTTGAGAGAGAAAAAACCGCCATCCACAGCCGCGATCGCTTCTGTGCCGGCGATAATTTCCTCCACTTGATAGCGACTATCAGCGTGGATAGTTTTGGGAATCCCGCCACTAATCAGAACAAGTGTATTGCTTGGGAATTCCACTTCCCGTTTTTGGATGGTGGTGGCAAAGTTAAAACCGCCATCCCTACGGGGTAAGGGATCACCCCCCCAAGCTTGCGGTACAACTTCTCGCGTGCGCGATTGCCCAAAGCGTCCAATCGTGAGTAAATCGGGGGATTGTCCAGCAAAATGTTCATCGAGGTCATTCATCGATAAAGCCGCCCGATAACCCGCTTTTTTGACGAATTCCTTCACTCGATCGTCCGCCTTCCCTTCTGGATAGGTGAAATAATTAATCGGAATGCCCAATTCTTTTTCTAAGATTTGTTTCGATTGCTTGACTTCTTGCTCCAAATCTGCATCGGACAATAATCTTAAATCCCGGGGATGACTAACACTATGGGAGACAATTTGTACTAGAGGATCGGCGGCCATTTCCTGGAGTTGTTGCCAAGTGACACTGGTTCTACCAGTTTTTTGAGCCATTTTATTGATATAAATCGAGAAAACGGCAGGATAGTTATATTTTCTCAATAAAGGATAGACATACTGGTAATGTCCCCCATAACCATCATCAAAAGTCAATAAAACCGGTTTAGCGGGAAGGGGGATCCCTGTCCGCAGATGGGAAATTAACCAATCGATACTGATAGGAGTTGCCCCGATTTCCTGCAAAAACTGAAAATGTGCCTCTAATTCGGCGGGAGTAACATCAAAAAATACCTCTTTTTTTGGTAAAATGTCGTGATACATTAAAATCGGTACTTTTGTCTCTTGAGCGCGGGGATGAATTTCCGGCCAGGGTGCTAATTCGATCGCTGTTGCCGAGTTATTTGGCCAATTATCGAGACTAATATCGTTTTTTTGGAGAGATAGGGGTAGAATCACTCGATCAGAGATGTTTTTATAGGTTTTACAATCAAAAATTCTCGATATATCCTTAAAAGAACTATTTTCTAGGACATAATCCACGCATTCCGGTTGAAACTCCCTAAAAGGTGCAGGGAGAGAATCACCCCCCACCAGAGCATTAGAACGAGGATAGAGAGAAATTGCCCAAATAATCAGACAAATGACGATAAATGCCAAAAATCCGTATAGGGGAAACAAAGGAAACGAAGATTTTTGCCGAGCTTGCCAACGCATAAGATTAAGTAATAAAGTAAAAAGTAAAAAGTAAAAAAGAAATTGAGATTTGCTCTAGTACCTTGACTAACAAGCTGAGTTTCCCTATAATCCGTTCCCTTGTCAAGTTTTCTAGAACACCCTCATCAGTTATCAGTTATCAGTTGTCAATAGACTACCTTTATTGATTCTCCCCATTTCCCCATCACCCCACACCCTACACCCCACACCCCACACCCCCGCTATGTTCAGGGGGATTAAACTGGTAAAGCGTGACACAAAACTGCTAGAGTTACCAAGGACGAGTGTATAAACTTTACAGATATTGTATGAGAGTTTTGGTTATTGGCGGAGACGGCTATTGTGGTTGGGCAACGGCACTCCATCTATCAAATAGAGGTTACGAAGTAGGCATACTTGATAGTTTAGTTCGTCGCTATTGGGACTTACAATTAGGCTGCGATACCTTAACACCGATCGCACCCATATCTCATCGGATTCAACGCTGGCAAGATCTAACGGGAAAATCGATCGATCTTTTTGTCGGGGATATTAATGACTACGACTTTCTGATTCAATCCCTGCGACAGTTTCAACCAGATGCGATTGTTCACTTCGGAGAACAGAGATCTGCACCCTTCTCCATGATCGATCGCGAACACGCAGTTTTAACCCAAGTTAACAACGTTGTTGGCAATTTAAACATCCTCTACGCGATGAAAGAGGAATTTCCCGAAGCGCACCTAGTAAAACTGGGAACCATGGGTGAGTATGGCACACCTAATATAGATATTGAAGAAGGCTACATCACGATCGAACATAACGGTCGTAAGGATACTTTACCCTATCCCAAACAGCCCGGTAGTATGTACCATCTCAGCAAAGTCCACGATAGCCATAATATCCATTTTGCCTGTCGGATGTGGGGTTTAAAAGCCACAGATCTCAATCAAGGGGTGGTTTATGGAGTCCTCACCGAAGAAACGGGAATGGATGAGATGTTAATTAACCGTCTCGATTACGATGGGGTTTTTGGTACTGCTTTAAACCGTTTTTGTATTCAAGCGGCGATCGGTCATCCCCTGACAGTGTACGGTAAAGGTGGCCAAACGCGAGGATTTTTAGATATCCGCGATACCGTGCTTTGTTTGGAATTAGCGATCGCCAATCCTGCTCAATCGGGGGAATTTCGTGTTTTTAACCAATTTACCGAACTGTTTAGCGTCGGTGACTTGGCACTGATGGTGAAAAAAGCTGGTTCTGTCTTAGGGTTAAATGTGGAGATTAACAATCTTGACAACCCGCGCATCGAGTTAGAGGAACATTATTTTAACGCTAAAAACACGAAATTACTCGATCTAGGCCTACAACCTCACTATCTCTCCGATTCTCTCCTCGATTCCCTCCTAAACTTCGCCACCAAGTATAAAAATCGGGTAGATATGAATCATATCCTACCAAAAGTCACTTGGAAACGATAATTTATTAGTAGATGATAAGTTAAGGATGGGTTACTTGCCCATCCTTTCCGTTTTTCTCCAGAAAGCGAGCATTGCAGTTGTCAGCAGATTTTGCTCGTGTTAGGATACACTCAGGCAAGATTAATTTTTTTAACGTCTCAATCCCTCCTTTGGTCTTAGGATTATTTGCCTATGGCTAATCGATCGCTTCTAAAAACCTATTTTGTAACTTACATTTTTCTAATCACCATCGCAAATCCTCAAAAAATATGAGAAAACTAGCTTGGCAAAAACTGGCTCCCTTGTTACTTTGTGGTTTAATTGCTACGGGTTGTGATCAAGACAAAAATTCTTTAACGGAACCAATCAATTGGCAATCCATATTATCGGAAAGTTTGGCAGATTTAGACCTAGAAAATATTTCCGTTGATCAGCTTTTAGGAATTTTAAATAGTCTCTCACTTTTTCCTGACGATATCATAGGAATTGACGAAAACTGTCTGGCCGAGATCGGAGATATCGGCAGCTCCCTAGCCAGCAATAGAAGCGTTACCTGTCAATTACAATTGAGTAATGGCGAATGGGTAAGTGTTGTTGTTAACCGAGATTTATTCGGCCTTGACAATATCCCTAATAATAACCTTCAATCAGGTCCCTCATTTACTTTTAACCTTCCGGGGGAAACAACCACAAATCCCGACCCAGAAATTAGAAATCCTGTGGGCGAAAATTGGGGTTCAGTAGAAACAATGACGGGTAATTGGGGTTCAATCGATAATTGGGGTTCAGCAGGAGTAATGTATTCAATCGATAATTGGGGTTCAGCAGGAGTAATCACGGGTAATTGGGGTTCAATCGATAATTGGGGTAATTGGGTTTCAGCAGGAGTCATCAATTATTCGGGTATTTCCACTTCTCTGATTCCGTTCGCGCCTTTTAATCCTGGGCAGCCGGTCAATGTATCGGAATCAAACTCGATCGCCAGCTTAGGATTTTTCAGTATTTTACTGTTCGGACAAAGAACATTCCAATATTTTCGCCGACAATATCAGGCCAAGAAAGTGAAAAAATAGGCAAAAGTTCCTTAATCCGAACTGATGGGAATTATTATCGCCGGCAATTGCGGGAATTAGGGCAACGTTCCTGCATTAATTGGGAAAATTCCGTTCTTTGAGAGGGAGTCAACACTTGACGAATTTCCAAAAAACTCTCAAATTGCAGGTTACTGATTTCTTGGCGATTCCGAGAGATTTGCTGATGTTTAGAACGGATATCTCGATCGGAGGCATTATTGGATAATAAACTATTTAGTTCTTGTTCGTTGCTTCTCAGGGTGTCTCGTAATTTTTGGGTTTTTTCCTGATATTTCTGACGAATAGCGGCAATTTTCGACTTTTGGTCATCAGTAAGGTTTAATTGTTCGATTAGTCTTTCTCGAGAATTATTCATTCGACGACTCTCAGGACGCTGGGGAGAGCTAGTTTGAGCGATAAATAGACGATCTTGGGGATAGGATAGCACAGTGGCAGTTGGGACTAGGTTAGCCGCCAGAGTTACAGCCATGGTTGTGCCGAGAATCGAGAGAGTAGAAAGGGACATAATTGACCTCGACCAAGAAATTAAGGATTATAGGTAGAATAGGTGAGTTGAGGCTCGTTTAAGCTCATCCAAGGCGAACTATAAACGCTAGGAGCAGCAATCGGTGGAGCGATGCTATGGTTCCAACTCTCCACTAAAAAAGCTTCTAACTGCTCGTCGGAAATTTGGCCCAGTTGTGGATGAGGATGAAACCAACGATAGGAACCAACAATCAGCACAGATAAGGCAGTAATACCAGTTATCCACCCCAATAAAGGCAGGGATTTTGGGCAAGTTACCGGCCTTTCTCCCCTAATCATTTGCATTAACTGTTCTTCTTCATCTATCGGTCGAGGTGGCAGCGATGGACGATATCGACGCAGAAAATTAACCACTTTCTCATCTTCTGGGGACATTAGAGAACTCCTTGTTTTTGCAAAAATTGACCCATGGTTTTACGCGCATAATGAAGACGTGATTTCACCGTACCGAGGGGAATTTCTAAGATTTGGGCGATTTCCTTTTGGGGTAAGTCCTCTAGATCGTGAAGGACAAGGACAGCGCGATGTTCTAAACTGAGAATTTCTAACCCTTGTCGGACCACCTCCTCATAATGCAATTGCATCAAATCGGGACTATCTTGGGGACGGGATTCGCTATCAAGGGAGTTTTCCTGATCAGTGCTTTTGGCGATCCTCATTTGTCTTTTGGCTAATTGTCGCCGACCATCGATCGCCACATTGCAAGTAATCCGATAAACCCAAGTGGAAAAGTATTCAGGTGAACGCAATTTCGGCAACCCGTGCCACACTCTTAAAAAGACCTCTTGGACAAAATCCTCTAGGAATTCCTGTCCACAGAGTTGATAGAGAGTAGAGCGGATTTTTGGTTGATAAAGACGGTAAAGGTGACGAAAAGCACCCCGATCACCCCTTTGACATTTTAAGATTAACTCTCGATCGCTCACACTTGTTTGCTTCTCGGTTATCACCTCGATCATTACCCTCACCCCTAGCTACTTGTCCCTTTAGACTAGGGGGTGTCAAGAATGGTTCATAACCAGTTATCAGTTATCAGTTATCAGTGATCAGCTTTTTTCTTCCTGCTCCCCATCTCCCCATCTCCCCATCTCCCCCCGCAACGCGCACGAAGTGGTCTCCCCAGACCCCACACCCCACACCCCACACCCCACTTCCATCACCGAAGGAGTAATTGTTGATAGAAATCCAATTGTTTTTGAGCGAGGGCTTTATTAGTATAATTGGTCATGACTCTCTGATAACCCCTCTGGCCTAATTCTTGAGCGAAGCTGGGATTATCTAAGAGAATTTGTATAGATTTAGCCAGTGCTTCCCCATCTTTTTCGGGAAAAATTAGACCCGTATCAGCAATAACAAAGGGAATTTCTCCCGAATCGGAACCAATAACAGGAACCTGACAGACCATGGCTTCAATTAAGACATGACCGAATTGTTCTTTCCAACCCACAGCAGTTAAAGTTTTGACCTGATAGGTGGTTTCTGAAGGCAAAACTAAAGTGTTCATCAGGTTAATATAATTAACTACTTGATCGTGGGGAACACTTTCCACTATCATCAAGCGATCGCCTATTCCTGCGGCTGTAGCTTCGCTGACTATTTTATCTTTCAGGATTCCCCGACCTAACAGTAATAATTTCCACTTACCTGTTAATTTAGCTGCAGCTTTAATCAGCGTTAGAATGCCTTTTTCTTCCACAAAACGACCGATAAAACCAATCACAAATTCATCGTTTTCAATGCCTAAAGAGCGGGCTAAATCGGGTTGCTTGCCTGGGGAAAAAAGAACTTCATCCACGCCTAATTGCGGTAAAACGGTGTATTTACCCCTGTAACCCCGTTCTTTTAAAACATCTACCCCGTCCTGATTACCAGCGATTAAACCATCGGTATTTTTCAGGTTATAAGCTTCTAACCAAGAGATGGGAAATTTAGGAGTATAGGGAAGATTCCACCAAGTAAAGAATACATTTTTAGCCCGGAGATTTAAGAGACGATTCAGAGTAATAGATTGAGCATAAGCGAGAGATTTAGAACCCTGTTCCACTTGAATAATATCGGGTCTAAATTTTTGCAATAAAGAAATTATATCAGTACCAAAAGTTAATAAAGATTGGTTATTCTGGCTAAAATTAGAGATAGGAATGACTCGGAAATTATCAGCTATTTTCGGTTGACTTTCAATGATTTTATTTTGGACTCCTCCCGGTTGCCAACGTTGGGGAACAACAATAGTAACCTCAATATTGGGATTTAATCTTGTCAGGGAGCGCAGTTTCTCACAGTTGAGATCAACTATATATGTATGACTAGCGACTAAAATTCTCATAGATTATCTAGTTTTGTATAAATTTGACCATCATTCCAGAGGGACTTTACTTGAGTTTTCAGAGCATCCAGAAAACCTAAACTATAAAAAATTCCCCTAGAGAGGATTTTAATCGGGGAACCACCTTTATTACAGGGAGGATTGCCAAGAACGTGACAATCAAATAATTTAGCATAGAGTCGCAATTGTTGAGCGGGAGTGAGATTTTTCAGAGCCATCAAAAAGTGATTATGATAAAAAGTCGTCTGATAACTCAAAGAACGAGTGCTAATATCATGACAGCCACCGGTTTCTTCACCTAAATGAACCAGATAAGCGGTGGGATCGTACCAGACATGATAGGGAGTCTGGCGTAACCTTAAGCAAAAATCCGATTCCTCGCGCACGGCACTGCCACGAAAGCGTTCATCGAACCAAATGCTGTATTTCGTAAATATATCCTTCCGGAAAGACATATTACAGCCCCGGGCCGAGATTACCTGCTGGGGTTTAGTGGTGTGGACAAGATCGATGTAATACCAAGCAATGCCCGGATCCATGGCTTGGGGGGGTAAAAAGTCGATTTCGTAGGGTTTGCTGGTATCTGTCACCATTTTTTGGGAGTCACCCAATTTCATGCGATCGAATACCCGACCGGCCACTACACCTATCTCAGGGTTCTTGACAAAATTCTCACCATGTGCTTTGAGATAATTATCCGGTAGCCGCACATCATCATCGATAAAAAGAACGATATCGCCCTGGGCGCGACGGACTCCATAATTTCTGGCACCGGGTAAACTCGCCCAATCTAGCCGATACCAGCTAATTTTGTGCTGATTAGCCAGATTTTCTAGATAGGACTGTATTTCGTGGCTGTGGGTAGCGGTTTGGTCGATAACTAATACCTCAAAATCAGGATAATCTTGTTTGAGTAGGTCATCGAGGGTATCTTTAAGAGGCTCTTCGCGTCGATAGGTGGGTATGATGACAGAAATCGAGGGAAAATTCATAGCAGTAATCAGTGATCAGTAAACAGTAATCAGTAAAAAGACAGTAGAAAACTTCTATTTAATGGTTCTTCGGTTTGTCTTATGCAATGGACGGGGGTTATAAGGGATGTAACCCTTATATAGAAAGGCATTTAGCGATTTTTGTTAATTTTTTTTGATCTAGAGCGAACTAATCAATTAAAAGTAATCAGTAAAAAGACAGTAGAAAACCGCACACTTAAAAACTCACATCTGATAACTGATAACTGATAACTGATAACTGAAATCCCCAACACACATATTTCAAGCTAAAGAAACACCTTTGCGTTTAAAATTTAAGCTCTTTTTGGAGGATTTCGTGGCGGTTTCTCCCGCCAGAATTTTAGCCTCTTTTTCCTGTTTTTCGATCACGGGTAATCTAAAAATTACGCCTGCGAATATCCAGTAATAAACGCCCACAGGATCCGTATCGAGCGCATACCAATAGGGAAGATAGGCAACAAAGAGCAGCAAAACCCAATAACTACCAGCAAAACCTCGCAGAGTCGGGTCTTTGAGGGAACGATAGGTGCGGAAGGCCAGATAAACTAGATGGGTCATAAATATCATGTACAAGGCAAAACCAATGTATCCCAACTCGAATAAAACCTTACTGTGAAAGGTTTCCACAAAAGAAATATCACCGAAAACTCTAGCGGAAGATGTAGCCATACCAAGTCCACGACCTAAAATACCGCCCTGATTACGGATCGCAAAATCTAACTGTCCTTGAATAAAAGCGGTGGGGGGGGCCTGTTGCCAACGGGTGATGGCACTATCGTAGCGTTGTTGGACAAAACTGGGGTCAAGGAAAGAAAAACCGATAGCTAGAAGTAAAGCGGCGGCAAAAATGATCGGCAAAAATCGTTTTAAGTTAGCGATTTGTCCCGTAAGAATCGCGATCAGAAGAATAATTATCAGTACACCAAAGAAAGCTAGTCTTTGCCCAGAGATCAATGCATTAATAAAAACTAGGGTTAAACCCATTAGGGCTGCTAGTCGCCATTTTTGGGAAATTTCACTAAAGGCACTGGCATAACAAACTACGGCACTAGAGACCAAAAACCAAGCCCAGTGCCAAGGGGAAACAAAGGTACCCGGTAGACGGATCATATTCACTTCTGGACTATACACTAATGCTCCGCCGACCAAACACCTTGCCTCTAAGGTGGCTTTGAATAGTAAATCACCCACGGAGCCTCTAGTGCCTACACAACGACCGGTTTTCAGCATCCAGTATTGCATTAGTCCTAGGACACAACAAATAATCGCTAAAGTCACTAAAAGACGACTAAAAAATAATAGGGTCGGTTTGTCTTTGATTAAGTAATAAGTGCAGAAGATCAAGGGGACATAACCCAGCAAAACTTTAAATCCTAATATTCCTTGCAGAAAAGTCTCACTTTCCCGACAGGGAATCCCGCGCAAGCGACCATCCCTAAAGATACTCATCCCAGCCACGGAATCACAAGTAGGCAGAAACTGTCTCTGTAAATTGACAGCTAATAGACAGACTACACAGAAAACAAAGATTAATAATAGGGTTATACCTAACTGTTTGGGGACAATAATCGGTAATTGCTTTTTTCGACATTCTAAAACTAAGGCGATTAAAGCGGGTAGATAAAAGATATCTTTACTTAGCTGGAGGATTTGATTACCTCCCAACCAATAGATAATAGTGCCAGTGAAGGGGACATAGATAATAAATGCCCAAAGAGCCGTGCGGGGATAGCTAAAGGAGAAAACTCCTAAAATTAAGGCTAAACTTACGGCAGCTCCTATCTTGGCATCAAATAATAAGCTGAGGGGTATTCCGAGCAAAATTGCTACACAAATGGCAAAAATAATCAACCCCGTTAACTTTTGTTTCTTTTGCCTTTCTTCTTTTTTGAGGGCAAGTTTCTCTTTGATGTTAAGCGGGGGACTATCAGCTTTTGTTTGGCCCTGTTTATGCTTTTTTTTCTGGCGATCGATACTTAGTCTGGTCATAATTATGCCTTGCTACGCTACGCTAAGGGCATTATAATCCCTGTCCCCCTCGATCGACTACAAAAGATAGCTTCGCACCGCTTCCACTAGCCTTTCTGTCCAAAAATTGGCTAATTCTAGGGTTTCTGCTTCCACCATCACCCGAATTAATGGTTCTGTCCCGGAAGCGCGCACCAAAATTCGGCCTTTTTCTGCCATGGCTGTCTCAGCTTGGCGGATTTCTCGCCGCAAAGGTTCACATTGCTGCCAATTACGTCGCACGTCTCTATCTTCCACCCGCACATTGCGTAAAATCTGCGGATAGGTGACAAAGCTATGATCGACTAAATTAGCCAAGGAAACCGCCGATTTCCGCACTAAAGCCGCTAAATGTAGGGCGGTTTGCATTCCATCCCCAGAAACCCCGTAATGATGGCAGAGAATATGACCGGATTGTTCACCCCCTAGCATGGCTCCAGTTTCCCACATTTGCGCCTGAACGTGCTGATCGCCCACGGCAGTCCGCAGAAATTGACCCCCCAGTTTTTGCCAAGCGCGTTCAAAACCTAAATTAGCCATCACCGTTGCCACTAATAACCCATCGGGTAGCTGTCCGGCTTCTAAGAGGGAACGACCCCAAAAATAGAGGATATAATCGCCATCTACTACTCTACCCTGACTATCCACGGCCAAGACTCGATCGGCATCGCCATCGAAGGCAAACCCTAAATCCGCTTGCTGATTAATCACCGCCGCCTGTAGGCTTTCTAAATGGGTAGAACCACAATTAACGTTAATGCGATCGCCATCGGCTCGATCGTGTAGGCAGATAACTTCCGCCCCCAAGGTTTGGAATACTAAAGGTGCTAGGTTAACGGCTGCCCCCCAAGCTAGATCCAAAACTATTTTTAATCCCGATAGGTTAATATCCGTCCCGACGGAATCAATCACAGCTTGATAATATTTTTGGATTAATTCGGGACAAAAAGTCGCTTTTCCCCAATTTTCCGGTTTATCTGCTAGTTCTAAATTGCCCCTTAAACCCGCTTCTATCTGTGCCGCTAAACTGCCAGATAATTTTAAACCGCTGCTGTCAAAAAATTTAATGCCGTTATCTTCAGGAGGATTATGACTAGCAGAAATCATGATCCCCCCCATCGCTTCGCTTTCTCTGGTTAAATAGGCGACGCAGGGAGTGGGACATAATCCCAGTTGCCAGACTTCTATTCCCGCCCAAGTTAAACCCGCAGTGATAGCATTGGCTAACATATCACTGGAATTACGCGAATCTTGACCGATAATTACTGGTTTGGTGACACCAGCTTGATTTTTTAATACCTGTCCTGCCCAAAATCCGATTTGTAGCGCTAAGGGGGCAGTTAATAATTCTCCCACTTGGCCGCGAATTCCGTCCGTGCCAAACAGGGGTGATGATGGTAATTCAATCAAACCCCCTAAGGATAACAGGGGATGCGATCGAGTTTTTTGTCCATTTTGATACGATAGAGAAGCTACCATGGCCGATTCCTTTCCTCACACAACACATTCAGAGGATAACATGATCACCGATTTTTTAAAATCAATGTTCCCAGTTGACCTTAATCCTCCTCCCAGGGTTCCTGACAGTCTGGGGAGATGGGGTGTGGGGTGTGGGAAGAATAAATAAAAATAATCTCCTGTCTCCTGTCTCCTGTCTCCTGTCTCCTGTCTCCTGAATCCTGAATAAAGATTGTTGATTTTTGCAGGAGGTCTAATCAAGGAACCCAAGTTATTTGGTAAGCTGAAACGGTAATCTTGACCCCCGAATGCGCGTGCTGATCAGTGTTGTCATCCCTACCTACAATCGCCAAGCAATCTTAAAAAAATGTTTACTCGCCCTAGAAAATCAGCGTTTAACCGATAATAAGGTGGAAAACTACGAAATAGTCCTTGTCGATGATGGCTCTACCGATGGAACGATCGCTTGGCTAGAAAGTCACAAAGCCAATTTACCCCATCTGCAACTGTGGCAACAGGATCACGGCGGACCAGCGATCGCTAGGAATCTGGGGGTAGAAAAAGCCCGCGGTGATACAATTATTTTTATCGATAGCGATCTGGTAGTGACAGAAAATTTTCTGCAAGCTCATGCCGACGCTTTAACTGCTGGAGCAGAAAGTCTCAGCAGCGATCGCTTATTTACCTACGGCAGTGTCATTAATACCTGTAACTTCGAGCATCCCACCAGTGAACCCTATAAAATCACCGATTTCTCCGCTGCCTATTTTGCCACGGGCAACGTGGCGATCGCTAAAAAATGGTTATTAGCGGCGGGATTATTTGATACTCAGTTTCAACTCTACGGTTGGGAAGATTTAGAATTAGGGGTGAGATTGAAGCAATTGGGACTAAAATTAATTAAATGTCCAGAAGCCGTCGGTTATCATTGGCATCCCCCCTTTAATCTCGCTCAAATTCCCAATCTCATCGATAAGGAAATTCAACGGGGACGAATGGGAGTGCTTTTTTATCAAAAACATCCCACCTGGGAAGTGCGGATGATGATTCAAATGACTTGGATTCATAGATTGTTGTGGGGTTTACTTTCCCTAGGAGGAACCCTGAATGAACGCAGCCTCTCCCCGCTGTTACAATGGTTGATCGATCGAGGTAAACCGCAATTAGCCCTAGAAATTGCCCGCATTTTTCTTAATTGGTACAACGTGCGCGGCGTTTATCAAGCTTATCGGGAAATGCAGCTTCAGTGAAATGTCTTGGCGAACACCACCGACGGCGTTTCTCACAAAGACGAGGTATGACTGGATTTGACATCGACAACCGACTCCCTAAAACCAGAGACTTTGTACCTCACCATCGAGATAACTGCCCTAATGATGAACATTTGCCGATAAAAAACTGAATATTTGCTTTCTTTTTCTGATAATTGCTGCCACAATCAAAAGCAATCAGCATAAAGAGCGGCGGAAAACACTGACCACATTTGCCCCTTGTGAATTATCCTCTGAGATTGGGCATATTATAAAGTAAATTTTCCTAGAGGAGGAATCCCATAATGAATATCTTCGATATTTTAATCGGTTTTGTCGGTGGAGGTGCGATCGGGGGTGGGGCTTTATATGCCCTCCAACAGGGAGAAATCAGGGAAGCACGACAAAAATATAAGGAGACTGAGGCGGCTTTAGATCAAACCGAAGCGGAGTTAAAAGACAGCAAAGGACAGTTAAAACAACTCGCTCTCTCCGAAGAACGGATTCGCAATATCGAAGCCACCTATAGAGAAGAAGTGGCTAAATTGCAGAAAGAGTTAGAAGATAGCCAAGGGCGCTTACAAGGGGCAGCCAGCGCAACTCCCGATCAAGCCATAGAAGTTGCCGATAAAACCCAAATTCAGGAACTTCAACGGGAATACGAAGCTAAAATCGAGGAATTGCACCAAAGCTATCAAAATCAAATTCAAGAGATCATAGACGGGAAGCAAGGGGAAATAGAAGCCCTGCGTCGAAGTCAACGGGCGCAGATTCTAGAATTAGAAAATGGCTATCAGTGGCAAATTCAACAACTAGAACAGGGTTATCAAAGCCAACTGTTAGGACTAGAAAATGCCCGCCAAGCAGTAGTGGATGATCGAACCAATGAAATCGTCGAACCCTGGGATGATTTCCCCGATAGCCCCAGTGCCGAAGAAATGAATCCTTTTGATGGTTTTATCACGGAAGAAACCCTAGTATTAGAACCAGAATTTGCTCCTGAAACGCTGGTAGAAACGCCCGTTTCTCAATCAGAATTCACCAGTGAAATAAATCCTTTTGATGGTTTTGTCACTGAAGAAACCCTAGTATTGGAGCCAGAATTTGCTCCTGAGATGGAGATGTTTGGCAGTTTTGAAACCCTAGAAGGAAATCTGGAAGTAGAACCAGAATTTACCCAAAAAATGGAGACATTTGACGGTTTAAACGGCGGCGAAGAGACCTTAGTTTCTCCAAAAGAAATGACTATGGTTGCAGATTTTCCCTTCATGGAAGAACAAACAATCTCTAACTGGGAGATGTCCGCCGCTGACACAGAATTTCTCAATCGTCCACAATTAGAGGAAGAAACTAGAACGATCAGTAGCCTAGAAGAATTATCGGGTAATTACGATCAGTTCTTCGGTCAAGAAACCATTAGCAGTGACACCAGTTTCTCTGATTTATTACTCACCGACGCAGAAAAATTTGCCGATGATCAAAATTTTCTAGATGAGTTATTTGCCGATACTGCTGACAGCAATAGCCCCGAATTCTTCGATTTTTTTGCCGAAGAAAACCCTACAGTTGAATCTAACCACAAAAAGGGTTCTTCTGTTCTGAGCAACCAGCAAGAACTATATTTATTCAGTATGTTGGATAATGAAGAAACGGGAAATCTAGAATCTCTGCCTTCTGAGGAAGAACTGTCCCTTTATGATCTATTTAGTGATGATTTATTCTCGGATTGGGACAATAGCAAAACCACTACGCCAGAATCTGATCAGTAGGCAGATTGCCCGCTATCAAGGCAGAAGACAGAATTTCTTCCCCACCCGATTTCTGGCTTCTGACTTTCTTATTTTTTCGGGTTTTCAGACATGAAAGTTAAGATAAGCTGTTGACTATCTCAATTACTGGTTAAGACTGTCTATGAGAAGGGAGCGCCAGATCTGGGTCGAGGGAGTTTGAGCATTTGTACTAAGACTTCCAATATGCAATAACCAGTTTTTTATCCTTTGCATATTGCCAAATTTCCGTATCACTGGGACTTCTACCTAAAACCGAAACATGAATGATCGGTAAAGATGGAGTTAACAGAATTTTAGCTGGTAAATTTTCATCGAAGAAAAAACCATTCACGCAATTTTTCTGACTTCATAGTGATTCGCCATCAATAACTTTTTCTCAGTTTGCCGCAAAGGGGACAAGAAACAGCCAAGAAAAATTACGAGATTTGGAAAGAAAATCCATTTCACCCCAGCCTAGAGTTCAAAGAGGTGAAACCAAGAGAAAAAATCTGGTCAGTCAGAGTCGGCATTGGATGGCGAGCATTAGGGATTAAGAAGTTAGACGAAGAAAAGATAGTTTGGTTCTGGGTTGGGGCACACTCCGAGTATGACAAGATTCTAGGTAAGAATTAGGAGCGATCTAACCAATCACTGCACCCGACCGAGAGTTAGACTAATAATATCATCCCAGCTTGATGATAGCGGGTCAGTGCGATCGCCAATCGTCCTAGCCTGGGTTGACGCAACCTATCTTCAATAGCCTCATTGACGGCCAACGGTTGACCCGCTATCAGTTCTTCCAGCCTGTAAATTTAAAATAAGCAGTTGGTCATAGCAGATCATTTACCGGTAAAACATTAAGGAAGGTAAATTTTCTTTGTGGGGGAAGGGCAATGTCCAAGCTTTTGCCAACACTTCCAGATGGCAAGGTCTGTGATTTCATAGACCAGAAAACCCGTAATGATACGCCCGAAGAATATGTTCGCCAGAACATCGAGCGTCGATTGGTGCTGGAATTGGGCTATTTGCCAGAACAGATCGAGGTTGAGTATCCAATTAAGCACGGTAGTAAGACTGTTCGAGTGGATCTGGCTATTTTCCGTGAGGGGGATCAACACAATCAGGAAAATATTTGGATCGTTATTGAGTGTAAAAAGGACTCGATATCGCCATCTGCCAGCAAAGACGGGATTGAGCAACTTCGATCTTATATGGCGGCTTGTGATAACTCTGAATGGGGAATGTGGACAAATGGTAGGAAAAAGACCGTCTTGCGTCGAATTAGGACAGAGGAAGGCATTGAGTATGAAGAGCCTAATGATATTCCTTCTAAGAATGGTAACGTTGAGGAAGTTGATCGCCCAACTCGTGAGTCACTAAAGAATGCAGTTGGTGATAATTTACTGTTTTCTTTTAAGATTTGCCACGATCATATTTATGTAACGGATGGGCTACAAAAACAACCTGCTTTTTTTGAGCTTTTAAAGGTTATTTTTTGCAAGATTCATGATGAGCGTAATTTTCCTAATCCTTTAGAATTTTATGCAACAGCGAAAGAGAAAAACAGTAATGATGGTCGGTTAACTGTTTTTAATCGCATTAGCAAGATTTTTAGCGCAGTTAAAAAGCAATACCCTGCTATTTTTGATGCTAATGATGAAATTAAACTTCAACCTCGTTCTTTAGCTTATATTATCGGTGAGCTTCAACGTTATAGCTTTCTGAGTACAAATATTGATGTTAAAGGGAAAGCCTATGAAGAACTGGTTGGCGCAAATTTAAGGGGCGATCGTGGTGAATTTTTCACGCCTCGTAATGTGCAAAAAATGACTATTCGTATGCTGGAGCCGAAAGTCACTGATAAGATTCTCGATCAATCCTGTGGCACAGGTGGCTTTTTGGTAATTGCGATGAATGAGGTAATCAAAAAGTTAGAACAATTAGCAGAAGTAACTAGCCAATCGGATATTTGGATGCGAAATGCACTCAATTCTAAAATTCAAGAAACAGCTAAAATTAATTTCTTTGGGATTGATATTAATCCAGATTTAGTCAAAGCGACCAAGATGAATATGGTGATGAACAATGATGGATCTGGAAATATTTTTAGGCAAGATTCTCTGTTACATCCTCATCAATGGGAAGATAGTTTTCGGAAGCAATTTGCCACGGCTTTAGCTATCGATCCAAAAACTTTACGCAGTGAGAAAGATCTGGGTCATTTTGATTTAATTGCAACAAATCCACCTTTTGGTTCAAAGCTACCCATTAAGGACGAAGAAACCTTAAAACAATATCAGCTTGCCTATGTTTGGAAAGAAACTGAGTCTGGTTGGGAACCGACAGAACAACTTCAGGGTTCTGCATCACCTGAGATCTTGTTTATTGAACGATGCTGGCAATTTTTGAAACCAGGGGGACGGATGGGAATCGTTTTACCTGATGCAATTTTGGGCGCTCCTGGATTGATTTATGTGCGTTATTGGTTAATTAAGCATTGCCGAATTGTTGCTTCGATTGACCTACATCCTGATACTTTTCAGCCTCACAATGGGACGCAAACTTCGGTTTTGATTCTTCAGAAAAAGACTGAAAAGGAAATCGTTCAAGGAACAATGTCTGATTATGAAATCTTTATGGCACAGGTGAAGGCGATCGGACATGACAAACGGGGTAACATCACCTACAGACGTAATGAGGAAGGGGAAGAGATACTGGTTCCAACTAATCCAGAGTCAATCCCTTTGATCGAGCGAACGGCAACGGGTGAAGGTGTGGCTAGACCGCTACCTCGTCAAAAGGTTGAGGATGATGATACGGATTTGGTGGCTAATGAGTTTATTGAGTGGAAGAAAAAGGTGGTACTAGGATGGTAACTTACGCTTTTAAATCTGATTACACGCCAGAGATACCTGATGATGAGTCGGAGAAACTATCGACGACGATCAAACTCAGTGAAGTCCTGGCTGCTGGTGTGCGTCTAGAGGCTTCTGCTTTTAGCATTGAGGCTCATAATGCAGTTACAGCTTTGACAAATAGTGATTTACCTCTTATTCCGCTTTATGGCAAGGAAGGTCTTTGTCAGGAAGCTCATAATGCTTTTCGCTTCAAGCGAATTTATGTAGATGCTGAACACGGTTTTCCATTTCTTTCCAGTTCTGACATTATTAGTTTGCGTCCAAGAATAGAAAATTATTTGAGTCGTAAATATACACAAAATCTATCTAAACTCTTAATTCAAAAGTGGGATATTTTAATTTCTTGTTCAGGAACTGTTGGTAATGTTAGTTTGGCGTGTGAAACACTAGCAGGGAAAGCTCTTTCACAAGACGCTATTCGACTTCGGGCAACTGATCCTGATCTAGCAGGTTTTATAGCAGCTTTTCTTCGTAGTCGATATGGTCGTCCTCAGCTTACTCAGGCTACCTATGGCTCAGTTATTGTTCACATTGAACCAGAGCATTTAGAACGAGTTTTAATTCCCGATTTGCCGCCAATTCGCCGGATTGAAATTGGTCGCTTGATGTGCAAAGCAGGGGAATTGCGTGATGAAGCAAATCATTTGTTAGATGAAGCCGATCGCCTTCTCCATGAACGTTTAAACCTACCCTATCTCAAAGATATTACTCCGCGTGGTAGTGCGTCTTTTACGACTACGATCAAAGCTTCTCAACTCATGGGACGATTAGAAGCAAGTTTTCACGATCCAGTAGCGATCGCTGCTGAAAAACAACTAGCGAAATTACCTGTTGAGATTACTAAAATTGGCGATCAGCGAGTTACTAAAGAAGTTAGAGCAATTACAAAGTTTAGAGAACGCACCTATGTTGACAAAGGTGGTATTCCTATGCTTAGTAGTAAGCAACTTTTTCAAGTCGATCCAATCGATGTTAAACGACTTGCCAAAGGCGCACATACCAAAGATTTACCTGAAATTCAACTAGAAGAAAACATGATCGCTGTTACTCGTTCTGGCACGATTGGGAAAGTACAGATTATTCCTAAATACATGGCAGCATGGACAGCTAGTGAAGATGCAACTCGGATTCTAGCATCTGATGATATTAATGCAGGTTATCTTTATGCTTGGTTAGCCTCAGATTATGGCTACTGTCTCATGACTCGATGTTCCTATGGTTCGGTAATTCTTGAAGTTGATCAAGAAATGTTTTCTTCTGTCCATATTCCATTACCAGAGTTATCTATTAGAAATGAAATTGGCGATCTAGTTCTCAAAGCCAATCAACTCCGGGATGAAGCTTGGCGTAATGAACAAGAAGCGATCTCGAAATTAGAAAAACTGATTTCTTCTAAATCGAATACACCTATGAATAATCAAACACCTATCGAGAGTTTCTCTTTAGCAAATATTAAATTTGACTATAATGCAGAACCAATCTGGGAATTAGCCGCCCGACTTTCTGCCAAAATTCCCAATGAAGAATGGGCAAAACTACCAAAAGACTTAGCCCAAAACTTTGACCATTATCAACAGCAACAGGATAGTTAGTGAGAGTCGTTTTCGCCGATACAGGTTATTGGGTTGCCCTACTTAACCCCAGTGATAATTTGCATAAAAAAGCTGTTCAGCTATCAAAAACATTGCATCCCGTCTACATCGTTACCAGTGAAGCCGTCCTCATCGAAGTTTTAAACGACTTCTCTAAACGTGGTGAGTATTTCCGTGACTTAGCCATAGAGCTAACTCAAAATTTGCGTTCTAACCCCAATGTTCGTATTGTTCCCCAAACCAGTGAGCAATTTGAACAAGGATTAAGACTATATCAACAGCGTAAAGACAAAGCATGGAGTCATACAGATTGCGTATCTTTCAAAATAATGGAAGAAAATGGAATCAGAGAAGCACTCGCTTATGACAAACATTTTGCCCAAGCAGGCTTCACCGCTCTGATGCGGAATTGTCGGGTTTGAGTTCGGAAGTAACGCCCGATTTTAGCAGAGAGTTTCGCCTTAAAAATCCCAACTTAGTAGATTTACAAAAATGAGATGCACCCTTCGTTTAACTGAATATATCGGATATAATCAAAGACAGGTCATTGAACAGAGCTAGGGAATGAGTTATCTACAAAATCCTCCTAAAACAGGGCCAGAGCTAGTAGCTGTAGGGTGCGTTCCCTAATGTAACTCCTACTACTCCACCAATAGATTTTGGGGAACGCACCATGCTCATTGATTCAAGTAAATGATTATAAGCTAAAAACGTCTAGGCACAGCGACGGACGGGAGTGCGATCGCTTATGATCGAGTTGTAAATTTTTGTTACGAAGTGCAGTCAGATTGAACAATTGGTGCTAAAACCTTGGGGGAAAGCTGATGTTATTTCGGCTGATTGTCAGGAATCTACAGAACGGGGTGATATGCCAAAAGTTTCCATATATTCCTACTTTGGTTATTCGGAAAGTTTCTGTATAATCAATGGTTAGCTGGCCTCGTAATATCACGATGTATCTGATTAGGAGCGATATTATGCGACTTAGTGAAAATTTTTTACAGCCAGCATTGTCAGATGATTTTTACTGGCTCAACGAGCCGACGCATTATCGTTTGGGTAATGGCTTGGAAATTTCTACAGATGAAAAAACTGATTTTTGGCAAAACACGCACTATGGTTTTCAAAGAGACGATGGGCATTGCTTATTGATGCGACAAGTTGGCGATTTTTCCCTAATGACCCAAGTAGAATTTCAGCCTCGGGAAAAATATGATCAATGTGGCCTAATGGTGCGGATTGACAGTCGGAATTGGATAAAAGTTTCCACGGAATATGAAAGCGAACAAGCTAGTCGGCTTGGTTCTGTGGTGACCAATTTGGGATATTCTGATTGGGCAACGCAAGACATTTCTTCACGATACCGCGAAATGTGGTATCGCATCAGTAAACGGGGGAGCGATTTTCTGCTAGAGAATTCTTATGATGGGCAGGCTTGGCTGCAAATGCGGATCACACACTTACACAAGATAGCCGACGATTGCCAAATCGGAGTGTATGCCTGCAGCCCGATAGGCAAAGCGTTTCGCTGTTGTTTCAAAACCTTGGAAATCTCAGACAATCAGTGGCTGGTAATACCAGAAGCCAGCTAATAACTGTATGCACCCGACTGGCACTTATGCGCCTTAACGCCTGGCTTGTTGTGGTTCACGGCTTGTCTGTCTTATGCTAGAGTTTCATAATTACCCAAAGCTAATGAGGCAAAAAATAATGACGGACAAAAATAAGCCAGAAGAAGTTCAAGAGGCAATGATTTCAGTGGGAGTGGGTACAGCGATTGGAGCTAGTGCATCGGCAGTAGTTGGGGGTATGGGACTTGCTGTAGGAGGAACTGCTCTAGGCGTCGGCATGGCTCCAGTAGCAGCAGCAGGAGCAGTGGTCGGCACAGCAGTTTACGGAACCAAAAAAGCAATAGAAGAACAAGACGCAACGGCAATTGGAGCAGCGGCAATTGGTGCGGGTGCTGGAGCCGGTATATCAGCATTAGTTGGAGGTATGGGATTAGCAGTAGGGGGGACGGCAGTTGCAGTGACGATGGCTCCCGTAGCGGCAGTAGGAGCAGTAATTGGTTTGGCTGGGTATGGTATCTCTAAATTATTCACTGAGTAAGAATGGCTAAACGAAAAAGACAGTCCCCCAATGCTGCTCAAAAATTAGTAAGAGGAGCAATTCGGGACTTTATTAATCAGCTTAATAGCATAGTTATTGAGCCGGAGATAAATACTCCTGTAAAGGAGACAGAGGCTTGGTATCGGGACAAACTGGCTAGAGAATTAGGAGGAAAAACCGAGGTTTACATTGATAAGGTAGGTAGAATAGATGTCTTAACTAATACTGAAATAATTGAAGTTAAAAATACAAAAGGCTGGAAATCAGCGATCGGGCAAATAAAGAGTTATGGACAGTATTATCCCAAGCATAAAATGAGAGTTCACCTATTTGGGAAATTGACTGAAAGTAAACTGGAAACTATTCAGAGAGTATGCAACCTAGAAGGTATAACTCTAACTTGGGAATAGTATGATCGCTGCTCTGGTAGGGTGCGTTCCCTTATGCAATTCCTACCGCTGCAGCGATCGATTTTAAGGAAACCCAACATCCTTACCTGTTACTATGAAAGGGTATAATAAGTTTACTTAAGGTCATCAAAGAGGTAACAAAACCTTAATGGAAAATCGTATCCATATCAATCCAGATATTTGTAATGGAAGACCTGTTATAGCTGGAACCCGAATTCCTGTGCAAACAGTTATGGAATTTTTGGGAGCAGGGGATTCTATTGAAGAAGTCCTTGAAGAATATCCTTCTCTGAATCGAGAAGATATTTATGCCTGTATGCAATTTGCAGCAAGATTGATGGCGAATCACTATGAAGTCAGAAAAATTGCATGAATGGTTTTTTCTTCGATGAAAATTTACCAGCTAAAATCCTGTTCACTCCATCTTTACCGATCGTTCATGTTTCGGTTTTAGGTAGAAGTCCAAGGGATACGGAAATTTGGCAATATGCAAAGGATAAAAAACTGGTTATTGTTACGAAAGATGCGGACTTTTCTGATAGACTAATGCTAGATTTTTCCCCACCCAAAGTAGTACATCTCCGTTTTGGCAATATACGAAAACGCGAATTTCATCAGTTTTTAGCTCGTATTTGGCCACAGATTGAAGCTTTGGTCATTGAACATAAATTAGTTAATGTCTATTTAGATCGAATTGAAGCATTTAGATAATTTTTCCTAACATTCAGTGCGATATCGCTAAGGTGGGTAATGCCTGCCTTACTCTAGGGAAAGTCCAGTAATAATATCTTCTGGGGGAATCCCAGCTTGAATTAAATTGGTTGTTAATCCTTCTTCAAGATTATCATCTTCAATGACAATTTTATTTTTCAATAAACGAGCGTGAAATAAAATTGTATTAATCCATGCTTCTTTTTCCCAACCAGTCATAATTATTAAAAAGTTGCCTGATTCTGGATCACAAACTGGGGTAATTTTAAGGTTTTGTAATCGAGGTTGCATCGCCGATTCTTTTCTGATAACTTGAGTCAGAATATCGGCATAATTTACTGTGTTATCCATTCGACAATTATCTCCTTTTGAGGATTATAAATAATTAAATTGATTCTATTACGTTTAATAACCAGTTGGAAAATAGCTTTTTTGAAGTGTTTTAAATAAACCGCTTCACTAATGCCCAAAAAAAGTTTTCTTTCAGGTTCTTGTGAATCTAAAGCCCATTGGTATAATTGAAGTTGTCCTATTGTTTTTTCTAATTCACTGATAACTGAAGGCGTATCAAAGTCTTTGATTTCTACAGCAATTTTACGATCTTCTTTTTCCGCAGCAAAAAACTTTTCTGCTCCTAAATCAGCTTTAAGCAAGGTTTTTTCTAAGGTTAGAATTAAAGGATCATCAGTGATTTTCCAACCTTCTTTTTCTAAAGTATGACGTAATGATAAATGTAGATCGTCTCGTCTGGACATCCTTATAAACCCTGCTTAAGAGGTTCGTTTACTATTTTACTACAGTTCGCCCTAATTCGGATTTATGGCTCTTCGGTTTGTGTGATGCAATGGACGGGGGTTATAAGGGATGGAACCCTTATATAGAAAGGCATTTAGCGATTTTTGTCAATTCTTTTCGATCTAGAGCGAACTAATCAATTAATGACTGAAAAAGCGGTAAGGTGGGCAATGGCCACCCTACTATTTCTATTTTCGCTTGGTCAGGCTAGAGACTAACCCTAATCCTCCTAATCCTAACAAGGCAACAACAGAACTCAGTGCAGATCTGGTAGGGTGCGTTCCCTCATGCAAGTCCTACCGCTGCAGCGATCAATTTTGGGGAACGCACCATGCTCATTGATTAAAGTAAATGATAATAATCTAAAAACGTCTAGGCACAGCGACGGACGGGAGTGCGATCGGATGTAGCAAATATGGGGGTATTTTACCTTCTCAGCGTTGGGGTTATTGGCTCTCGACCTGATATTGCTGTTGGGCATAATGCAACCCTTTGCACTTTCAACGTGAAGCACTATCGAGCCGTAGGCTGGGTTGACGCAAGAAAACCCAACCCCTTCGTTTAACTGAATATATTCCGATATGATCAAAGACAGGTCATGGAACGTTGAGGAAATACCGTGAACATCAGCCTAGATTTACCTTCAGAGCTAGAGAATGAGTTATCTACAGAAGCTTCTCATCTCAAATTGCCTTTAGCAGAGTATATTCTGCGTCTTCTCTCCTTGCGCCCTTTTCTTCAAAATCCTCCTAAAACAGGGCTGGAGCTAGTTGCTTATTGGGAAAGCGTTGGGGTTATTGGCTCTCGACCTGATATTATCGATAGTCAGGAGCAGGCAAGCAAATTGCGCCATGAAGCTGAAACCCGTGAGCGGGCTTAGGTAGTAAATGTACCTTGTCGATGATGCTGAGGAACCAGCAAAAGGTTCGTAAGAACCTACAGCTTGTAGCACCGTTATCTGTAAATATTCTCGTTTTCAAGGTTTAATTGGGCAATAGCTCTATCAATTAAATCACAGCCCTCCCCAAGGGATTCGATGCGCGAAAACCGATCGCGCCAAACCGCCGCACCGGTAAAATCCTGACAATACCAAGCCAGATGTTTCCGCGCTTGCCAGATACCGCGTTGTCCCTTGTATAGCCATAGCCCCTGTAAATGCTCTTTAGCTAGGCTTAACAGGTCAATAGAGGTGGGTTTCGGCAACTTTTTGCCTGTTTTGAGGTAATAATCGATTTCCCCCACTAAATAGGGATAACCGAGGGTTCCCCGCGAACACATCACCCCATCAGCCCGAGTAAATTCCAAACAATTAATCGCCGCTTCCACAGAAACAATATCACCATTAGCAATGACAGGAATCGATAAAACCTCCTTCACCCGTTTAATCCATTGCCAATCGGCCGGCCCGTGATAACCCTGTTCCCTAGTGCGTGCGTGCAGGGTCAACATTTGCGCTCCCGCATCTTCCAAACGACGGGCAAAATCGATAATATTAATCTCCTGAGCGTTCCATCCCAAGCGAGTTTTCACCGTTACTGGCACCGATACCGCTCTCACCACTTCCCTAACAATTTGCTCGGCAATTTCTGGCTGTCGTAAAAGGGAAGAACCGCCGCCTTTTTTAGTAATTTTATTAACAGGACAACCCATATTAATATCGATGGTCATCGCTCCTTCTTTAACCGCTTTTTTCGCCGCCACAGCCATAAAATCGGGACGGCAATCAAATAACTGCATACTAATTGGTTGTTCTTTGTCCCCGATAACCATCAATTGCGGTAACTCTTGCAGCTGGGAGATTTCTGTCGCGTTGACCATCTCGGTATAGAGCATGGAATCAGGAGCAAAGCGTCTCACCAAGCGACGAAACACTAAATCGGTGACACCGGATAAAGGTGATTGCAAGACGCGGCTATGCACTTCTAAGTTACCGATTTTGAGAGGGGATGAGTAGATAGCCATAGGAAAGGTTAAAAAATCAACAGCCAACACCAGCAAACCGAACAATTAGGGGATAGTTCCGTCACTGTTAGCATTTTGCCAACCCCTAATATATGCTTAACCGTCATCGAAAATTTTGGGTCTGAAACCCCGCCGTTTTACGACGGCTTTACCGTTAAATCTTAGCGCATTTACACGATATATGCTAGAATGTGAGACATGGAAAAAGCCTATTCGTTTCGATTTTACCCCACACCAGAACAAGAGTCGCTATTGCGGCGCACATTGGGCTGTGTAAGATTAGTTTACAATAAAGCTCTCCATCTCAGAACACAAGCTTGGTATGAAAGACAAGAAAGAGTAGGCTACGCTCAAACTTCTTCAATGTTGACCGATTGGAAAAAACAAGAAGAATTAGACTT
>SFCA01000016.1:0-9507 GCA_007095475.1 Microcystis aeruginosa Ma_QC_C_20070703_M131
AAGAACTGGAAAAAGTAGTCAATCAGCTTTTAAATGAAGGGGGATTGATTATTAAATGGAGTAGAAAACTTAAAAATAAGGGTAATGCTGTCAATGTAACTTAAATGCGGAAAAGCTTATTTTATCCATGACTACAATGCACAGCAAAGCAAAGGATTAAGCCGCCATCACTACTACCGAATCACCCCCGAAGATCGCCACCAACCAGATGCTAAACTCCCCAGATATTATTTTGATATTGAACGTTGCCAGAAACGACTAGCAGAACTACCACAAAAAAGATGGACAGTGTAGGGGTTGGGTCGGTAGATGTTGATTTAGTCCGAATTTTAGTCTAGCCTGAAATCGATAGTCTTGAAAAGAGGGCGAACGAGGGGACTCGAACCCCCGAGTGGTGGAACCACAATCCACTGCCTTAACCACTTGGCTACGCTCGCCGTACACTCTCCCTAGTATAGCACAAAACGAATGGTTGACAACAGGTTTTTTATCCTAATTCAGGCTATGGTTAGGGTAAGTGAGTGATAGTTTGAGAGCTTATGAAATTGGCACGGTTAGGGGGAATGGCGTTAGGAGTGGTTTTAGGGGGAATTGCGGGGATATTGCTGACAACTAACCCCAATCGTCAAGATTACGAACAATACGCTTCCCAGAGGTTGACTAGCTATCTTAAGGATAATGTCTGCGCTCGGGCGCAAGCTTCGAGCGAGATGCAAGCTCTCTTGCGGGGTTACTGTAAAATGTTGGTGGATACGGGTCATCCTTTTTTACAAGAAGCGATCGCTACTAACACCACTAGAAAGAATTTTCTCATTTTCAGCGTTTATCAAACGGAATTATTGTTCCCTCCCCCTTTACCCAGTTATCACTTCAGCAGCGTCGGTTTTTTGAATAAATTATACTTCTACGAAGCTTTAGAACTGTAGTCAGTCCATGGGTGTTAGGGGGTGGGGAGACCACTTCCTGTGCGTTGCGAGGGGTGTTGGGGTGTAGGGGGTAGGGAAAAATTTTGGCTACATCTCACATTTGCAGAAATACCGACAATCAGCAATTATCAGTGACTCTTAAATGATTACAGATATATCAGCAGCTGCCTGTAAGCATCCCATCGAAAAATTAATGCGCTCTGGGGTTTGGGGGATAGAACCCCCCAAATAAAATCGTCGGAGAAGATTGTTTACCTGATCTTACCTTGAGATTCACATTTAAAACCTTGATCGCGCCAAGCGTCTAAATCAACGGAATTTAGGGGAATGACTTGCCAACAGGGGGGAGAGATTAATTGTCCCACAAAGGCCCAAATTATACTTCTAGCCACATCTAACCCAGTTTTTAGCTTTGATTCGTGATTACCCGGCACACCAATTTCTCTAACTGCATCGATTTCTACTGCTATACCGTGGGATTGCAAGTGAATTTCTGCTAACCATTTAGCGCGAGGCAAATGAGTAGGAGAGGTGACAACTTTTACTTTATGTACCCCCCATTGTTTTAAAATTGGCACAGCAAAGAAAAAATTGCCGAAGGTAGAATTAGCACACTTTTCTAACCAGACGTTAGTTTTTGGCACTTTTGCTCGTTCAAATAGTAATAAAATACAGGGGTCTTTCGAGCCTTCGGAAATCAAAATCGGTATATTGGGGTATTGCTGGGCCAGATTAGCTGCATAAATTTCCCGACGAATGCTGCCCCCCAAAACTAAAATGGCATCAACGGGTTTTTGTTGATTAATTGGCCAGAGGATGGCCAAATTAATCGCTAAATTAAGGATAATAAAGCCAAAAACCAGAATCAGAGTTAGTTTTAACCATCTTTGCCAATGCCGGTGTTTACGGGCAACATTTTTCGTTTTTTTCGCCATTGTTAGAGACGGTGTAACAATTGTGCTTTGATAATTTTTTCTGCGGGGTTGAGTTTCACTAATTGTGAACCTGTCCCGTCTTTACCCGTAACCATCACAGTTTCCACCTCTAAGGGTAGTTTTCGATTCTGATTGGTACTTAATAACACTATACTCCCCGGCCGCGCCGCTACCATGGCCGCTAAACTATCCTGTTTGTTGACGAATTGTAAAGCAGGTGAACCAAGATCGCCTAATTGTGATAGTCGTAAATTCTCGATCGCCAGTCTTTTTCCGTAACCCAATCCCGAAATCAGCAGCAGATTTTCCCGATGGGGGAGAGAAACACAGCCGGCTAGATGTTCCCCGTAGCGCAATCGCAAAATTGCTAAACCCTGGGCAGATTTACTCATCATTGGCAATAATTCCTCGCGCACGGGATAACGCAGCACTCGACCGCTACTGGTGGCGATCGCTAAGTCCAGGCCCTCGTGAGTAAAAATAGCACCATATAGGCGATCATCTTCTTTCAATTTCATCAGGGACAAACCCCGACTACCAACCCCCTCTAATTCATCGATGGTAAGCCGCTTTATTCGCCCCTGTTGACTCAGTAAAAGCAATTCTTGATTTTTTTGAGGTTCCGTCAAGAAAAATTGATTTAACACGGCTTCTGACTCTTTTTGGGCGGTTTTGGTCAGCAGACTGGAAATTAACACCGGTTGATTCGCTTGCGGGGGGACTTCCCGGGTAGCAATCGGGTAAGCTTTGGCATTATCGAGGATAACTAGAAAATTTTCCCGTTTTTCGATCGCCTGTTGATAGATAATTAAACCCCGCTCTGGCACTCGCTCTTCTGGTGTCGTCCAACTAACTTTATCTTCGGCATCAAGCAATAAAATCGCATTTTCTGGGGGTTCTTGGGGCGTAAATAGGCTTAAACTCGGTGCATTCTCACTCTCAGACTTTTTCTTAACTTTATTCTCCTGTTTTTTAACTTCTGACTTCAAAGAGGGTGTAGGGTGTGGGGTGTGGGGTGTAGGGAAGGAAACCTCTTTCATCTGTGGGGGTGAAAATTTTTTCATCGGGACTGTCTCCTGTTTTTTAACAACAGAATCGAGTTTCTTCCCTTCTGACTGCTCCTTTGTCCCCGCTCCCTTCTGACTGCTCCCTGCTCCCGACTTGCCGGTGCGAATTTTTGTCCGTCTGCTATCGGCGAATTTTTTCTTTAAAGAGCGCAATTCTTTTTTCAGAGACTTGAGAAACTCCTGACGGTTATGGAGGAGAGTTTCCAACTGTTGAATTTTGGTTTGTAATTCCGTCGCTTCCGTCTCTAACTTTTGTCTTTCCAAACCGGTTAAACGACGCAGAGGCATAGCCAAGATAGAATCAGCTTGAGCGTCACTAATGCCCAATTCTGCCTGAAAACGATACTTAGCCGTCGTCCCATCGGGAGCATTTTTGAGAATATCCACCACTCGATCGATATTCTGCAAAGCTAATAATAAACCCTCCACTAGGTGTAAGCGATCGCTGGCCTGTTGCAACTCATCGCCATACTGACGGGTGAGAGTCGTTTCTCGAAAGCGCAAGAATTCCTGTAAAACTTCTTTTAAAGACAACTGCCGGGGTTGATTATCGACCAAAGCGAGGATAATCGCCCCAAAATTAGTCTGTAGGGCCGTTTGTTGGTATAAAGCCGCCAAAACCTGCTGCGGTTGACTTTCCCGCTTTAATTCAATCACCACCCGAATGCCTTCGCGATTGCTTTCATCGCGGATATCGGCAATTCCCTCCAATTTCCCTAAATTAACTAATTCGGCGATTTTTTCAATCCATGCCGCCTTATTCACCTGAAAAGGCAACTCAGTAACCACAATTGCCGTCCTTTCCCTTCGGCGCTTGCCCTCAATGATAATTGTTTCAGTTTTCGCCACTCCGCGCACGGGAATAATCCCCCTACCGGTGCGATAAGCCTCGCGAATGCCGGTATCATCTAAAATCTCGCCTCCCGTGGGAAAATCGGGACCGGGGATAATTTCTACTAACTTTTCCTCGCTTAAATCGGGATTATCAATCAAAGCGATTAAACCTTCCACCACTTCCCCTAAATTATGGGGAGGAATATTAGTCGCCATCCCCACCGCAATACCTGAACAACCATTAAGAATGAGTATCGGTAACTGAGCGGGTAAAACAACGGGTTCCTGTTGAGAATTATCAAAATTACTGCTAAAATTAACGATAGCTTCGCTAATTCCCCCTAAAACCGCCTGATCACCGATGCCGGCCAAACGGGTTTCTGTATAACGCATGGCCGCCGGGGGGTCGTTATCGATCGAACCAAAGTTACCATGGCCCGATAAAAGTGGGTAACGACTGGAAAAATCCTGTACCATACGAACCAGTGCTTCGTACACTGACTGATCGCCGTGGGGATGATATTTACCCAACACATCCCCCACCACCCGCGCACATTTGCGAAAAGGGCGATCGGGAGTTAAACCGAGTTCGTGCATAGCGTATAATATGCGACGATGCACTGGTTTTAAGCCATCGCGTACATCCGGCAACGCTCGCCCCACGATCACACTCATGGCATATTCTAGATAGGAGCGTTCCATCTCTTGGTGTAAAGCCGTGGGTATAATTTGACCACTAGCTAAGAAATCCAGTTGTTTGGCCATGAGTCTCTCGTTTTCAATCTGTCTAGCTGTGAATCATAAGGCATTTTGTCCGTTTTAACCTTGTTTATCCCTGAGCTTCCCTATGACGACTGTTTTGATTGTAGAAGACGACCCGATTAATTTTCGCGTTTTTGCCAAAATTTTGACCAAACGAGGTGGTCTAGAGGTTAAAGGGACTGAAGACGTGGAAGAAGTGCTTCGTATTGCTCGGGACAAGGAAGCGGACGTGATCTTAATGGATGTCTCCCTCTCCCATAGTGTCTATGAAGGGAAAGCGGTGGATGGTATTAAAATCAGCCAAATTCTCAAAGCTAACCCCGAAACCGCCGATTTACCCGTTATTCTCGTCACCGCTCACGCTATGGAGGGCGATCGAGAGAATTTTCTCAAGCAGAGTCAGGCCGATGGTTATATTTCTAAACCAGTGGTTGATCACCAAGCTTTTGTTAATCAAATTTTGGCGATCATCGATCAGAAGCCGGTCTAAGCTTTGAGTCTTCTTTTGTTAGTATATCAGTATTTATCTAGACCAGCTGCTTTCAGTTTACTCCTAACAGCTATCTCCCTAATCCTCCACTCTGCCATAGATGGCGTAGGCTCGAGCGAGCGACCAGGCCCACATCTGATCCCCTAGGGAAAAATGCCACCATTCCCCCTTATGTCGGCTAAATCCCGCCTCCTCCATCACTTTAGCCAATAAAACTCGTTTTTGATGATAACCCTGTTCTTGCGGGCTTTTTGCGGCGATATAATGATCTGGATGCGATCGCTCTCCGATCTCATCGATTTCTCCCCCCATGTCGATGGTTTGTCCCTTCTCATCCACTAGGGTAATATCGATCGCCGCTCCGGTACTATGGGGAGGCGGGGTGGCGGCATTATCGCTGGGAACCGCCCAAATAGTGTAAACTTCTGTTAAAATCGCTTGACTTTCTGCCTCCGATAGTTTCTCTTTGGCTAATCCTCTTGTGTCTAGGAGAGTCTGAAAACTATAATCGACCATAAATTGTTGCACTTCCACCGGTCGATAGGCATCAAAAATCAAAATTTGCCAACCGGGTTGATAGACTTGCAGGCGGTTTTGAGCGTCAATCAGAGCATTTAACACCCCTTGTCGCAAAAAATAGGGAGATTTACCCCGATAATTAGCCCCTAATTTCTCGTAAGCGTGGGGAGAAGGGATAACAAATTTATCTGCGGGTATAGGTACTAGGGGTTCCCCACATTCACGAATAGGAATTTTTTGGTAGGGTTTCATCTGGTCGTCGGGAAATGGTAATTTTATTGATGGTCAACTCGATCGCCAGTTTACATAAACCTGTTATTCTTCCTCCTCATCGGTTGTAGGGAATTTCATGCTGGCCCAAGTCAACTGTTTTTGTGGGTCTTTTTCCGGTTCACTAAAACTCTCTTTGAGTTGTTCTTTCACCTGAGCAATATTGCCACTTTGAGCGGCATTCTTTAGATCATAGACATAACGAGCATTTTCGATCGCTTCCTCTTTACTACGAGAACTAGACTCAAAGCATTTTTCTAGGTCTTTGTAAATACCCTTGCGAGAGATTTTGAGAAAATATTGACGTTCTGTATCGATAAGTTTAGCCAATAATTCTAGGTGCATGGAATCCTCGGCACAGATATCCGCGAGGATATCCCATTCTTCACTCCCCAAAAGATTATTATCCGCCCCCGGTCGCGGGTCTTGAAAATTTTCTCCAGTCACTTGTTTATAAATCTTCGGTAATTGGTCATCAAATTCGTGCTTTTCTTCCCTCCAAATCCGGCGAATTTCGCTGAGTTCCTCCGTGGTAATTAGGGTAATATCTTTCATCTCCTCTGGGGCATTAGTACGCACGCTCTGCTGTGCCTCTAATACCCTTCTCAGCCAATATTCCCGCCATTGTTTAGTATAGGGTCCCGGTATGGGTTCGATCGATATTTCTCCATTTAAGTTTCTTTCAAATAATTGTACTTTCCCAACAAGACGACGGAAATCACGTCTCTCTCTATCATCCAAAAGGTCTAATTCATTTCTAAGTTCTACGAGCGGTTGTAACCATTCTTTTTCTTGGTCATTCTGAACCATCATACTCAGAGATGTATCTTTATCTACCAAAGTACAAACCCAACAACCAAAACGGGAACTTCCACAGCTAGGAGTGGAAGTATCTACCACTAGGGGACATTCATTATCCGCAGTCGCTCCTCGATACATTGCTAATAATTCTTTGTTGTCTCCTCCCCAGGGATTTTCCCACTGCATTAAGTACATCCATACTTCATCAGTACGCCAATCTTCGATCGGACTATAAACGAGAGAATTGGGCATATTTGCATTAGGACTCAAACGCTCACGAAGTCTTTTAGCTTCTAATTTTTCCATCACCTTAGCACGACGAGAGCTTTCTGTTTTGCGGATTCCCAAAACTAATATTGTTTCCCCACAATTTCTGATGACTTCACGAATAAAGTTATTAGAAGCGTTAATTTTCAGTCTTCCAGTACACCAACGAAATTTCAAACGGGGAGCAGGATAACCCTTACCTATTAATCCACTCCAAAAGCGATCTTCCACAGCAGGATAGAGTAAATGTGATTTAAATGGCATTCTGTGAGCTTCTGAAGCTTTTTCCAGCTTTTCCATTGACTTTCTAACCCATGCAGAGACAATGGGGTTTTCAACCATTGTGTCGGTGGTGATGACATGAATAGTTTTTTGTCGCTTCTCTAATGGTAAAGCAGCGATCGCATTCCAGATTAACTGTAAAACTGCTGAACTATCTTTTCCCCAAGAAACACCAATAATCCAAGGAATCTCATCTAAACAGTAGAGCTTTTGTACTTCTTGAGTCAGTAGTTTAATATCTTCCACGAACTCATCAATAGTACGATTTGGTAGTAGAGAGGTTTGGATTGCGGTCATTACATATATACTTTTAAAGTTTTCCTCTCTATACTGTATGTCTAATTAGTAAAACCTATCAATAGGCACACAAAAAGAGAGATAAAGCAAAACTGCTCGATCTCTGTTTGTGATTTCAGAAGGTATATAAGACTGAATTGCTCTAAATCTACTCGAAACTAGATTAAAACTATCCCAGTTTTCTCTTGTACGGCATTTCTGGCGATTTTAAACGCTTTATCGACTTGTCCTGAGTTACTGACTATTTTTTTAGTACCATCATCATCAGTCACGATAGTATTTAGCCATAAAGCTGAGTCACGGGTATAATCCAAACCCGCAAGTGCTTTAATTAGAGCTTCTCGCTGTAAATCAGTGAATTCTTGGCCAAAAAAGATGAAATGTCCAATGCGACTGAGTACCTGAAACCCAACCGTATTAAAGTCCACGCGCTGTTGTCTGAGATCGTATAAGTTGAGATTGACCGTTTGAGATGCAGGTTGTAGCAAAAGTCGCCAAGTATCGTTATTTTTGGCGAATTCTGTGTAAAAAATCTTTAATCTCTCTAACATCAGCAAAAATTCACTCTTACTTTGACGAGAATGAGATTGTATGACTTGTTTTCGAGATGAACCAAAAAGAAATTCAGCGACACCAATTTTTAACTGACTCATGGTAAAGATATAATTGGTGTCTTTTCCTAGTTTTCCAGAGATTTTGTCAATTCTTCCGTTGAAAATGACTAAATCTTTAGTAATTGTCCGAGTCAACTTAGCAAGAGGATCGGTAACGTCGAAAGCAGCCAATAAAGCAGGAGGGATGGGTTTATTTTTGGCACAATCGGCAAAATCTTGATGAATTTGATCCATATCTGCTTCTTGAACCACCAGCACAGTTACGCTGTCGTTACGCAAGTCAGGTTTTTCAGGTAAAACTTTTTCGATCGCTTTTAACCGATGTTGACCATCAGTAACATAAAGTTCTACATCTATTGGCATAACAGCATAACCGAATTTGACTGGACCTGCACCATAGGTAAAAACTTTGATCGGTGTATTCGAGTTAAAGATGAATGGGGGCAAAATATACTGGTCCGTATCTAGCAAATACTTTGCAATCTCGTTAACGTGCTGACGAATGAGCGGTCTGTTCATGACTTCATCCGCGTTAGACTTATTCTTTTTGGAATCAGCACTCTGTAATTTTGCCAATTCAATCAGCAGACTACAAGGTAGAGAAAAAACTAGATGAGTTCTTCTTCCCTGTTCGTACACATGACAATTAAAAACTCTCGCTCCTGATGTGGCCGAATCAGCGAAAGCTAAACTCTGCGCTTCATCTTGTCTTTGACAGTGTACAATGTCAGCACTGGAACGGTAGCCGTCATCATTGACAGCCGATGTGATCTGAGTCATAATTAACCTTGAAAAAATGTCCAAAAACAATTAAGTACATACAAACGTCCGAGAAGTCCTACTGCAATAGGTACTTATCGGAATTTTTGTTTATGTACTGAATCTAGTTTAAAGAAAGCTTTTAGGCTTGTCAATAGCCCATATAAAGTTAAAATACCGTTTTTGCAGTCGAGATATGGACTGATTTTGGTTTTTGCAGTCGAAAAGTGGATTAATAGGTAAAATTCAGCGGGGTATAGGTAAGATACCCAAAACAGCGATCGCCTAATGCCAGAACTTATGTACTAAACAGAATGGGAGAGTAGTTAACCTAATGATCAAGTAATAGCAAATTGGGAATCTTGCCTTAATTCTTCGCTAAGAAACCCTAAAACAATGGGTTCTGGAGGGATACCAGCTTTGAGGAGGTCGGAAGCGACTCCTTCTTCAGTACCATCTCGTTGAATCCAAAATTTCCCATCAATGATGTCAACATGAATTAAACAACCATGAACCCGACGGGTAGCGCGATAAGGCCGACCATATACTGGTTCTCTACCTAAAATCATCGAAAATTTGGGTCTGAAACCCCGCCGTTTTACGGCGGCTTTGCTGTTAAATATGAGCATCGTTTACGAAATATATGCTAAAATATGAGACATGGAAAAAGCCTATTCTTACCGA
>SFCA01000160.1:0-36637 GCA_007095475.1 Microcystis aeruginosa Ma_QC_C_20070703_M131
CCGATTACTGATGTCAATGTTGACGAAGATGCCGAAAATAGTGTTATTAACTTAAGTAATGTCTTTAGTGATGTTGATGGAGATGTGATTGTTAAGACAGTCTTTGTCAATAGTAATCCGGGATTAGTCACCGCTACCATCGTTGACAATCAGTTAACCCTTGACTACCAAGACAATCAATCTGGGATAGCTAATATTACAATTCGGGGAACATCCAACGGTAAAACTGTTGATGATACTTTTCTAATAACAGTTAACCCCGTCAATGATGCACCCACATTACAACAGAAAATAGCCAATCAAACCGCCACAGAAAATCAACCCTTCAGCTTCACCATTCCCCCTAATACCTTCAACGACGTAGATGGCGATAATCTCACCTACACCCTAGCAACAGAAACAGTCCTCCCCAGTGGAATAACCTTCGATGCCGCTACCCGTACCTTCAGTGGCACTCCCTCCGATACTGCCTCCGGCACCTATAACCTGACAGTAATCGCCAGCGATTCAGCCGGAGAAAAAGCCAACGATAGCTTTAGCCTCAACGTCCTCAACGCCATCAACGGCGACAGCAGTAATCAAACCGTCAACGGTACTAGCGGCGACGACTACATCAACGCCGGGGCCGGTAACGATACCGTCAACGGCGGTGAAGGCAACGATATTCTCGATGGTGGACCAGGAAATGACCGACTCGCAGGCGGTCCCGGTGACGACACCTACATTGTCGATAGCAGCCGCGATGTAGTCATCGAAAATGCTGGAGAAGGCAAAGATACCGTCAAATCCTCTGTCAATTACACTCTCACCGTCAACATCGAAGACCTCACCTTAGCAGGCAATGACAACACCAACGGCACAGGTAACAACCTAGATAATGTCATCACCGGTAACAGTGGCAATAACCTACTCAAGGGATTAGATGGCAACGACACCCTTATCGGTAGCGCCGGTAACGACACCCTGATGGGTGGAAAAGGAAATGATATTCTCACCGGCGGCGATGGCAGCGACTCATTCCTCTTTGGCAGTGGTGCTATCTTTAATAGCAGTGACTTTGGAGTTGATAGTGTCAGTGACTTTATCAAAGGAAGTGACAAAATTATCCTAAGTAAAACCTCTTTCAATGCTCTTGTCAGTGCCGTCGGTAATAGCTTACAAACCGCCGAATTTGCCAGCATCAATGATGCTGCTAACGAACTAACTTTAGTTGGTTCCAGTAGTGCTAAAATCGTTTATAATTTAGCTAATGGCTACTTATTCTATAATCAAAATAGCGCCAGCAATGGCTTAGGCAGTGGCGCACTTTTTGCCACATTAAACGGTATGCCGCAGCTAAATGAGAATGACATTTTCATTCAAGCTTAAGTGAACAGCAAGCAAAATCTTCCATCTCACAGCTAACCATATATCAGAAAAATTACTCATGTTTAAACTCCCAACTTTAACCTTAATTGCTGTTGCTGGTTTGTTAGTGGCGACGGCTGAAACTTCCCACGCGGCTGTTGTCGATGGAAGTTTTGAAACTGGTAATTTATCTAACTGGATTCCTAGCGGACAAGCAAGCGTTGAAACTTCAGGTTTTGGCGTTACACCGGTTAACGGAAACTATCAAGCAGTGTTACAAACTTGTCTTTTTATCGGTGCTTGTGATGACAGTCAATCTTTGACTAATGCTAATGATTTAGAATCATTTCTCGACTTATCAGGTAATGAGTTAAGCAATCTATCGGTTGTTGAAGGCTCGGCTATTAAACAGACTATTACTGCTAATGCTGGCGATATTTTCAGCTTTTCTTGGAATTTTCTGACCGATGAAGATGCGACTAATGTAGATTACAGCGATTTCGCTTTTTTTACCCTTAATAATACTTTATATTCTTTGGCGGATATTCAATCTATTTTTCCAGTTAATCCCTCTTTTTCCCATTTAAAGAAAGAAACAGGTTATCAAACCTACACGATACCAATATCGGTGACTGGAAATTATATTTTAGGGTTTGGGGTAGTTGATGTGGATAAGACAGGGGGAGGAAATGCTGCTGTAAATTCAGCTTTATTAGTTGATAATATCAAGCTTACTAATATTGCCAAAGTTCCCGAACCTGATACTATTTTCGGACTATTATTAACTCTGGGATTAGCCAGCAAGTGCAAGCGCAAGAATTCTTAACATCACCGGCTATCAAGAAAACGGGTTTCTTAAAGAAACCCGTTTTCTGCGTAAGTACAGTATATCACAAAAATTGCTTCGGTGGTTCAAGAGAACTGAGAACTGAAATGAATAACCCAAATACTGATTTTGATACTCCTTGGAAAGATGTCTTAGAAATCTACTTTGAAGACTTTGTTTGCTTCTTTTTTCCTCAAGCTCACGCGGGTATTGATTGGAATCAAGGCTTTGAATTTCTCGACAAAGAACTTCAACAAGTGGTGCGCGATGCTGAGTTAGGCAAACGTCTCGTCGATAAGTTGGTGAAAATTTATCGTCTTGCGGGAGAAGAGACCTGGGTTTTAATCCACATAGAAATTCAGGGTCAGCGAGAAATTGACTTTGCTGAACGGATGTTTATCTATTACTACCGCATTTATGATCGTTACAGGCGTTCAGTAGCGAGTTTGGCAGTTTTAGGTGATGATAATGCTTCTTGGCGACCCAATCAATTTGAGCGTGAGTTATTTGATTGTCAAGTGAGTTTTCGCTTTCCGGTCGTCAAGTTGCTAGAATTTAAGCAGCAGTGGTCAGCTTTAGCCGCCAGCCGCAACCCTTTTGCTACAGTCGTGATGGCGCATCTCCAAGCTTTAGAAACTCGGCAAAACCGAAAAAGGCGCAAAGAAGAGAAATTAGCATTAACTAAACGGTTGTACGAACAGGGTTATCAACGAGAGGATATTCTCAACCTCTTTAAGTTTATCGATTGGCTGATGAGCTTACCCACTGAATTAGAACAAGAGTTTCAACAGGAATTAAATCAGTACGAGGAGGAAAAACGAATGCCTTATATTACCAGTGTTGAAAGAATGGGAATGGAAAAGGGGATGATTCAAAAAGCTCGAGAATCTGTCATTGATGCCCTTGAGATTCGGTTTGAGAATGTGCCTTCGGAACTGGTTGATGAGATTAGCCAAATTCAAGACACTTCTCTTCTAAAAAATCTCTTAAGACAAGCGATTACTCTTGACTCAATCTCAGATTTTCAGGACTATTTAAATCAGTTAATCAAACCTGAATAATTCTGGTTTGTCGCCCAAGAAAACGGGTTTCTTCAAGAAACCCGTTTTCTGGACTTCTGATAATCGCCTGTTGGGAAAAATTTGTAGCGTATTATACCTGAACTTCCACCATACATAGGGTTTGCTGAAAAAGGCCTAGGGTGGAGTCAGGCAGAAGGCAGGCTTCGGCGTGGGACTTCAGACGTTCGGCGAGACTTCGGACGGAACCGCCGAACGGAGGCAGGAGTTTCAGGCTTTGTTGCCCTCCTTTTTTATACCAGTTTCTGTACTATAAAAAGGATAATGCCAGGTTTTTGAAGGTCCCAATCCTATTTTCTCCCACTAACATCGGATTTTAACAGGTCAAAAGCCGTATTTTAAAAGGGTTTTACCATTATTCAGCAAACCCTATATATGTTAGCTTATTATGTGGAATGGCATTTAAGACAATCTTTAGCTCCTTTACTCTTTGAAGATGAAGAAATTGATGATAGTTCCCTGAATGTGATTAAAGCGAGTCGCAGTGAATCCGCTCAATCTAAAGAGAGAAAAAAACAGAATCAAGAGAACATCCCTGTGCATAGTTTTCGGACTTTATTGGAGGACTTGGGGACGATTTGCTTGAATACATTAGAATGTAGGATTAGAGAGGGAAGTTATCGTTTTTCTAAGATAACTCGACCGACTTCTCTGCAACAATCATGCGTTAGATTTATTGGGGGTTTTCCTAATTTGCACCCAGTAATGGAGCATCAGAAATTCTCTTAATCCCTCCTACAGCACAGGTTATGGCCTTTTGTCAACGGGGAAGTTCAAGTGTAAAAAAAATTTACCATAGCTACAACATATCGCAAAAAATGCTAATTGGCGAGCAAATCTCTAAAATTAGGTAAAATTAAGCAAATTTCAGGCATAATCGGTGGATTGGTTGGGTTTCGAGGTCCCAACCGACGAAACTCACCCCATCACCAGCCAATTGACTTTTTCAGCAAGCTGACTCCTAACCCCACCAACAAACTTTTTCGGCAAACCCTAATGAATCCGAAAGGGACTAGGAGAGGGTCTAAATCCCCCATAGGCGTTAATTGTAGCCGAAAAATCGATTGTAAAGCCTTTTATTGATCTCGTATACTAGCCAAATAATTAAAAAACAGACAGAGATGAATATCAAAGGTTTTTTAGTCAGTAAATTCTGCAAACTCCAGAAGAATTCCTGCGGTTGAGTGACTAGATACCAACTATTCAGTCGGAGAAACCTTCCTAAATAGATACCGATCGCACTTAAAAAATGGAGAGTTATTTCTAGGGGTAAAACTGCTGAATTTAGCTGACTTTGCTGACAATAACTTTTTAAATTAAGTAAGGAGAGAACGTATAGCTGAAAGCCTAGGAAAATAAAGATACTATATTGGGGAATTAAAACTAAAAAAATTAAACTTTTGGCGTAATCCTGCTGAACATAAGAGATTAAATGAATGCTATCGGTGAGAATATAGGGAGCATTGGGTAAAAAAAGCAGGAAAACTAAGAGAATTAACCACCAGAGTAGGGAACGATCGATGGTGATCCGAAATAGCCAAAAGCTGAGGATAAAGGGGATAAAAGCCAGAAAAGAATTCCAGATAATCCTCCCGGTGCTAAGGTTAAATAATTGCCAGGCATTGTGCCACCAATCCCTAGTTAAAATCATCGTTAAATCTGCCCAAATCATCTCTTAAATACTGGTATCCTCTAGGGTTGATAAATATCTTAACCAATTTTTTAAAGATTCCGGGAAAGGGATTCTTTGTCTAGCGGTGGGAGCGATGCAGACATGGCGGGTTTTCGCTTTTCCGACCATGATTTCAGCCAAATAAATTTTATAATGCAATTCAAACTCGTTTTCGCTTAGGGATCGGACAGTGAAATCAATCTGTATGCGATCGCCACAGAAAAGGGGACGAAAAAACTGGATTTCCGCTTGAGTAATCGGTAGGGCAACCGGAGAATCTTGCAAAAAATCCTTGATATTGATGCCAAATTGTGCTAAAGAAAACTCGTAGGCTTGATGACAGATCGAGAGAAGATGGGCAAAATAAACCACACCGGCCGCATCGGTATCGGCCAGATAAATTAGGCGCTCGTAGGACATAAAAAGCTTATTGTCTTTCCAGAAAGGTTAAACTATCTTGTAGTTGTCTTAACTCGTCTCGATGGGCTTTGACAGTTAATTCCGTTTGCTGAGATTTGCTTTCCACTTTAAAAGCCACTTCCTCTAAACGGCCGACTTTTTGCCAATAGAAAACACCCGCGAGGGGAGATAAACCCACAAGAGCAAAAATATAGGGATTAGTATCAGGAAATAACACCGATAACACCAGTGAGAAGCAAAATAAACCCAAGGCCGCTAAAATTGTCAAAAATATCGCTAAAAAGGGGCTAGGAGGCACAAAACCCTGTAATCTGACAATATTCTGTTCGGGTTCGATCGCCTTGACTTGATAGGAACGTCGGTCAAAATAATCTCGCAGTTGTTGCAATAGTTGGTCGTCACTGGTACTGGTCAGATAGACACGCTGTTCGATACGCTCCTTGACGGAACCGCGAATAAAAAAGAATAATCCCACCATGAGCAGGAGAGTCAGAAAAAAAGTTGAGGAAAGAACGGGGGTATCCATGGCGGCAGTTAGGAGCGAAAAAACTTACAATTAATCCTAATTATCCTAACTCATCTTCTCCCCCGATTCAGAAGATAGACCCTAGGAGCAAAACCTCGATCGAGAATCAGAAAAATTTAACCCCAAGGCAGATTCATGGGCAACAATCTATTAGCAGGATTAATCGAACCCTTACAGTATAGTTTCATGCACAGATCCCTAATTGAAGCTATCATCGTCGGGATCATTTGTGCGGTGGTGGGAACCTACCTGATGGTACAACGTTTGGCCCTCTTGGGCGATGCCATCAGTCACTCGGTCTTGCCCGGATTAGCGATCGCTTTTATTGGTAATTTTAATCTTCTCCTGGGTGCTTTACTAGCCTCAATGGTCAGTACCCTACTGATTAACTTAATCCGTAATCGTTCCCCAATCAAAGAAGATGCGGCCATGGGTATTGTTTTCTCGGCTTTTTTTGCCCTTGGCATCACCCTGATCACTCTCATCCAAAAAAACAACAAAATTGACCTTAATCACTTTCTCTTCGGCAATATTCTCGGTGTTACTGCTGCCGACATCCGCGATACCCTAATTATTGCCGTTATCGTTTTATTAACCGTTTTGCTCCTGTATAAAGAACTACTATTCTACACTTTCGACAAAATCGGGGCGCAAGCGGCGGGTTTACCAGTAAATTTATTAGATTTAGGCTTAATGCTCTTGATTGGTCTGACAATCGTTGCTAGTCTCCAAGCGGTGGGAGTAATCCTCGTTTTGTCCCTTTTGATTACCCCGGCAGCCACTGCCTATCTTTTAGTTACCCGTCTTCATCAAGTCATGGGTTTAGGTGTGGGTGTGGGTATTATTTCTAGTATCAGTGGGATGTATTTAAGTTACTACTGGAATTTACCCTCTGGACCAGCGATCGTGCTTGTCGCTTTTACCCTATTTATGTTGGCCTTTTTATTCAGTCCCCGTCAAGGAATTTTCACTCATCCCTCTAGTCTAGGTGGTCAACTTTCTATCTGGGTAGAGATGAAAAATTTGTTGAGGCGGCGTTAGTTTGCAGGAGAAGGTGGTAGTGATCAAAAAAAGCCGACGGCCGAGATAACTGCCATAATTTGCCAGATTTTTCGAGGCTCTTACTCTGATATTGTGTTGATTTTATCGTTTCATATTGTACTTAAGCGACATACCAGACCACAGCATTAGGTTAATTCTTCCCCACAAGAATCTGATATTGGAAAATAGCCATTTGACCTCTTGTATTGGGTAGCTCTTGGATTCATTAGCCTGTACAGCTAGTCTCCGCTAATTTCTACCAATGTCTCACCAGCAGCTAAAAGTTCTAAAGCCCTGGGTAAAGTCTCACTCAAGATTTCACGCAACCGGGCATTAGAGGTATTGCCACAAGTCAGCCAAATAATTTGTGGGGGCGAACCAAGTCGCTCAACTAAATCTACAAAATCGCTGTCTTTGGTCATTAGGATAGCTCTTCGAGCTTTTGCAACCTGAAAGATTTCAGTATCTTCAGCCTCTCTCAGTCCAAGATCACGCAAAGCCACAGCTTCAATCTCAAGTGTAGTGCTAATCCAGGTTGCAATTGCAGGAGACAAATGTGCGTCAACCCAAATTGTCATGCCAGTAAAACCGGGTGATTAAGCTTCCGTGAGGCATATAAAAGCGCTGCTTTCAAATCATCTGCCTCAAGATCAGGCATTTCATCTAAAATTTCTCTCGCGCTTAAACCTGCCGCGAATAGATCTAACACATCTGATACCCGGATTCTCATTCCTCGAATACAGGCACGACCACCGCACTGCCGAGGATTAACTGTAATTCTTGAAAGCAATTCCGCCATTACAAGGTAGCTCTTACGATCTTTACCTTTATTGTGAACTAGAGTGCTAAAAGTTTCAACAAAATAGGGTAGGCATAGCCCACCCTGTCAATTATGAAAAATTTTGACATCCTCACCGCCGGGGCCGAACGATGATTCCTCACCACCTTTTTGGATATGATCAATTTATTCTCGCACATCTAGAAGTTTAAGCCATGTCACTCGCTGAGTTAATTCCTCTGGTCAACAATCTGAGCCAGTCAGACAAATTATCACTCTTCAAACTCCTAGCCACACAAATCCCAGACGCTGAACTACAAGTCATCTTCTCGGCATCAGAGTATCCAATTTGGTCGCCCTACGACGCAACGGCAGCTGCAAACATTCTGATGCAGATGATTCAGGATGACCAAGGGGCATCTGCTCATGCCTAGTACGGTTGAGTTTCCCTTTTCTGAGGATGAAGTATTACTGACAATTCCTATTATTCTCAGTATCGTGCTTTTGTTTAGTATTGATAGAGAAAAGTAATGCTAATTTTTTTGGAAAATTAGTCAGCCTATCATTATAACATATAATTAATTTGCAAGAGTTCTAGTTAACTTGGTTAGGGCTATGGATTTATTAAAAAATCGGTTTGTGCAGTCGTTGGGAGTCGGGGCGTTTTTTTACCTCCTAATGCTTTCCTTAAATTGGGTGGTGTTGTTCACCCTGAGAATTCTTGAATCTTTTTCTAGTTGGTATCGATACCGCGCTGCTCCCTATTCCTTCCAGATCAGTATCGGGGTGACGCTGGCCTATTTGCTGATCACGGCCGTCTTGAGTAGCCAGCGCGATTAGATACCTTTGCTGCAGCGTTGTCGGTAGTAAAACGTAGGGCGCGTTAGAATACAAAAATTGCTGCTTTGACTCGAAGGTGACAATCCGTCGTAAAACACCACCTCTCATCAACATTTACTCATACCGGCGGTTACGTTTGCGGATAATCCAGAGGATAAACCAGATAACGAGGACAAGTAGGGCGATTTTTGACACAGGAGCCAGATATTCTTCCACAAGGGGGTAATTTTTCCCTAAAAAGTAACCTGCTGCCGTTAAAAAAACGACCCAGAGAGTCGTGCCGATGGTGGAGTAAACTAAAAAGGGAATCATCGCCATGTGATTCATCCCGGCGGGTAGGGAAATCAAAGTTCGTACTCCGGGGACCAAACGACAGAGTAAAACCGCTTTGCTACCGTGACGGTTAAACCATTGATTAGCTTTTTGAATATCTTTAGCGGAAACGGTAATCCATTTGCCGTATTTATCGGCTAGTTTTTCGATTTTTTCCTCATCCACAACCCGACCGAGATAATACCAAGGTAGCGCTCCGACTACGGTTCCGACAATCCCTGCTACCACTGCCGGAATAAATTGCATTTGTCCCTCATGGACGGTAAAACCCGCTAGGGGCATAATTAATTCCGAGGGAATGGGAGGAAAAAGATTCTCTAAAAACATTAATAGGGCTATGCCTAAATAGCCCATGGCAGTCATTGTATTTGTAATCCATTCAGTCATATTTTTTGAGGATTTAGAAAACAGTTTAAAAGTAAAGTATTTTCAGTGAACTGACAACTGATAACTGAAAACTCACACCTGACAACTGATAACTGAAAACTCACACCTGACAACTGATAACTGACAACTGATAACTGACAACTGATAACTGACAACTGATAACTGATATTAGGTTCCGGAAGTCCAGGAGTTGATATATTCTAATTGGGCTTCGGTGAGGGTATCGATTTCAATCCCCATGGCTTGCAGTTTCAAGCGGGCGATTTCTTGGTCTAATTCGTAGGGAATTGAGTAGATGCCGGGGGCTAATTTACCTTTATTTTTAACCAAGTATTCTACACCGATCGCCTGGTTAGCGAAACTCATATCCATAACGGCACTAGGATGACCTTCGGCGGCGGCGAGGTTAACTAGGCGACCTTCACCGATAACAACGACGGATTTACCGCTTTTTAGTCTATATTGTTGGGTAAAGTTGCGAACTTCCTTAACATTATCGGCTTTTGCGCCTAAAGCTTGCAGGTCGATTTCAATATCAAAGTGACCGGAGTTGGAAACAATCGCCCCATCTTTCATCAGGTCAAAATGTTCGGCCCGGATAACGTGCTTGTTACCGGTAACGGTGATGAAGATATCGCCTTCTTTAGCGGCTTCATCCATGGGCATAACCCGGAAACCGTCCATCGCTGCTTCAATGGCACGCACGGCGTTAATTTCGGTGACAATTACATTAGAGCCTAAACCTTTGGCCCGCATAGCCACACCTTTACCACACCAACCATAACCAGCCACAACCACGGTTTTACCGGCAAGAAGGATATTGGTGGCGCGAATGATACCATCAAGGGTAGATTGACCTGTACCGTAGCGATTATCAAAGAAATGCTTGGTTTCTGCGTCGTTAACGTTCATTGCGGGGAAGGATAATACCCCGGCCTTGAGCATGGCTTGCAAACGGACGATACCGGTGGTAGTTTCTTCGGTAGTACCGATAATGTCGGGTAATTGGTGACTTCTTTCTTTAACTAGGGTGGCCACTACATCACAACCATCATCGATGATAATCTGGGGTTTATGATCGAGGGCGATTTGAACGTGACGGTGATAGGTGTCGTTATCTTCCCCTTTGATTGCATAAACGGGGATACCGTAATCAGCGACTAAACAAGCGGCCACATCATCTTGGGTGGAAAGGGGATTACTAGCAATTAGTAACGCATCAGCGCCACCGGCTTTTAGTGCGATCGCCAAATTAGCGGTTTCGGTGGTAACGTGACAGCAAGCGACTAAACGCAGTCCAGCAAAGGGTTTTTCGATGGCGTAACGTTCGGCTAATTGACGCAAAACTGGCATTTCCCGACCAGCCCATTCGATGCGTTGTTTGCCGATGGGGGCTAAACTAATATCTTTGATGTCGTATTTCTGTTGAACTGGTGTTGCTACCATAAGGGGTTTTCCTTAAATACAAGCCTAGGCTATTGGTTAATTTAACTTAACATTGTCTGGGTATTTTGGCTAATGTCAAGCTTTCGGCTGGTTTTTTATATAGGAAAAAGTTATCAATCCCTCGCTGACCTATCCAGAAATCGGTACATTGTCTCTATTTTAGGTCATTATATAGTACAATAAAACTACTGTATGATCTAAATCAAGCTAGTGGTTTGTTTCAGCTAATTTGGTGTATTAGAAAAATGCTATAAATTCTATAATCTAAGACTTTAAGCCGAAATCTATTGCCCTATTTTAGCTGAAACAGTCCACTAGAAATCTCTATCTGGTGATGATAAGATGAACTGATGGGCGAGAAACTGACAGGCGTTAATCCCAAGATAATCCAATGGGCAAGAGAAAGGGCGAGATATTCTCTTGAGTCTGTGGCGGTCAAGTTTAAAAAAGAGGTTTCTGTTATCGAGAAATGGGAGTCAGGAGAGGACTTTCCTACTTATAGTCAATTGGAAAAGTTAGCAGAAATATATAAACGTCCTCTCGCTTTATTCTTTTTCCCAGAACCACCCCTAGAAGCGTAGAATATGGCAATAATAAACAATTTGTTTTAGATTGGATAGACTCCAATAAACAAATATTTTTACCACCCACTGCTCAGGAAACCCTATTTATTGCTGAAATTTTTTCTATAAGAAACTTTAGGGATTTAGTGAGTGAAAAAGCAAGATTACAAAGAAAACCAGTGGCAGACCCATTTATTATTGCCGCTGCTAAGATAAAAGACGGTTGCGTAATTACCGAAGAAGCCTTAAAGCCTAATGCTCCCAAAATCCCCACAGTCTGTCAACACTTTTCTATCAATTTTACCAATGTTCATGGTTTAATGGAGCGAGAAGGTTGGCAATTTTAAAACTAAAATTAATCGATAAATTGCCAATAAATTTATATGTTGAAAAGGCTTTTTCTGGAAAACTAATAACCATGTTCAGCCAGAAATTCTAGGCTAATCTCGCTAGGAGGGTGATAAGAGCGCATTCTTAGCAATTTTTCCACATATTTGCCTAAAATATCCCCTTCTAGATTCACCCAATCGCCTAATTTTAAATGGGAAAGATTGGTTTCGGCGTAGGTGTGGGGGATGACTGCCACTTTAAACCAGCTGCCGGAGACATCGCAATCGGCCACGGTTAAGCTAATGCCATTAACAGCTATGCTGCCCTTACCGACGATATAACGAGCTATATGGGCATTCCACTGGTCTTCTAGGGAACTAGGGGCAGAAAAGGTCATTTCCCAAGAATTAGCCACAATTATCGATTCGAATAAACAGCCAATTCCGTCCACATGACCGGTGACAAAATGACCACCGATTTTACTACCCACCCGCAAAGAGGTTTCTAGGTTAACGTTGGTTTTTGTTTGAATCCTTCGTCCCAAAGTAGTGCGCTGTAGGGTTTCCGGGGAAGCGGTGGCCAGAAAACCCTCTGGGAGAATTTGCTCAACTGTCAAACAAACCCCATCCACAGCCACACTATCACCAATCATTAAATCTTGGAGAATTGTATTAGAGGATACAGACAAATATAGTCTATTAGTATCCACGACCCGAATTTTTCCCAAGGCTTGAATTAATCCTGTAAACATCTGCTTTTTTCTCGACTATAAATCCTTATGAGTGAAAGATTGGGCATTTTCCCCAGAATAATCGGCGACAATATGACCATCTCCGGCTAATTGATATTTGTAGGTCACTAATCCCTCTAATCCCACCGGACCGCGGGGAGGCATTTTTTGGGTACTGATACCCACTTCGGCCCCGAAACCGTAACGGAAACCATCGGCAAATCGGGTGGAACAATTATGAAAAACTCCGGCGGCATCGACTCGATCGCTAAAGGTTTTGGCTATGTTAAAATTTTCGCTGACAATGGCTTCCGTGTGTCGAGAACCGTAATAATTAATATGTTCGATTGCCGATTCTAGACTATCAACAATTTTAATTGACAGGATTAAATCACTATATTCGGTTTGCCAGTCTTCTTCTGTGGCCGATGGTACGTTAATAATCTGACGAGTTGCTTCATCTCCCAATAATTTAACCTTTTTTTCCTCTAATGCCCGGGCTACTGCGGGTAAAAATTGTCTAGCGATGTCTTGATGAACCAATAAAGTTTCAATGGTATTACAAGCGGCAGGATATTGGGTTTTGCCATCGACGGTAATTCTAATTGCTTTGCTTAAATCTGCTTCTTTGTCGATGTAGAGATGACAGATACCATCGGCATGGCCGAGGACAGGAATGCGGGTATTATTTTGGATATAACGAACAAATTCGTTAGAACCTCTAGGAATAATTAAATCGATGTATTGATCAAGTTTTAAGAGTTCCTGAATTTCTTCTCTTGTTGTTAACAATTGCACCGCCGCCGAATTAACTTTAGTTTGACTCAATGCCTGATGAATAATTGTTACTAAAGCTTGACAAGAACGGAGCGCCTCTTTCCCCCCTTTTAAAATAACGCCATTACCAGATTTTATCGCTAAACTGGTAATTTGAATTAAAGCATCGGGACGAGCTTCAAAAATAACCCCTAAAACCCCTAAAGGACAGGTTATTCTCCGAAGAATTAAACCTTGATCTAATTGCCGATTAATTTGTATAGTAGCTAAAGGATCTGCTAATTTAGCCAGATCTCGCACCCCGGCAATAGCGGCTTTTAATTTGCCAGGACTTAACTCTAATCGCGCACATAAAGCTGGAGATAATTCCATCGCCTTGGCTGTTTGAACATCGGCGATATTCGCTTCTAGTATTTTATCAGCATTGGCAGTCAAAGCCTCAGCAATAGCCTCTAAAGCTTCATTCCTTTCTTCGTTAGTCAGAATAGCCAGTTGACGACTCGCTTGACGGGTTTCTCTGGCGATTTCGGGGAGGGATAGAGAAGTTGTAACCATAGAAAATTAAACGTAATAACCGCTATCTTGTTTATTTTATCTTATTTTTGATCAAGTTTCAGGGTCATTAGACCTCTGGTAAAAATCAAAAATTGTTGTTAGGGTTAGGAGTCGGTAGTCAGGAGAATTAAGAATCAATAATAATCAATTAAATGGTCTATTTACAGATTTTATGGGTGCATCTCATTTTTGTAAATCTACTGAGTTGGGATTTTTAAGGGGAAACTCCCTGCTAAAATTGAGCGTCATTTCCGATTTTATCACTCAATCCAAACCTTTGGGGGGTTCTACCCCCCAAACCCCCCGTTGGGGGCGTGGCGCCGCCCCCAAACCCCCCGCGCATTAGCCTTTCGGTGAGATGCTTACACGCAGCTGCTGACACATTTGTAATCATTTAAGAGTCACAGATAATTGCTGACTGTCGGTATTTCTGTAAGTGTGATACCATTTTTCTTTATTCGTGTCCCTCTCCCTTTCTGGGAGAGGGGTTCGGGGTGAGGGTAATTAACCATCTTTGCCATTACTTTAGAAAAATGGCATAAGATGCACCTGATTTTAGGCAATTTAATCCTTATTTTTGCTGGTTTTGAATCCTCAAAAATTAATTAGCCAAGAGGTTTATTGAAGGTTATCAACTCTTGTCATGATCATCATAAATCTAGTTAAATAGAAAAAATAGCCGAAATTAGTGATTTTTCTATCCTAGACCTGTAGAGACATTATAGTTAACATCCCTACAGAATCTAGACTATCTAGACCAGATTGGCAATCAGACAGTTAGATACCTCTTGACGCGCCCAATTATCGGCGGCTAAAATGTCATCTAGGCTAGGGGTAGAAGTGTTATGAATTGCAAATTGATCGCAAACTTTTTCGATCACCCAGGGAATATCTAAGAAGCTAATCTTTTCTTCTAAAAATAACGCTACCGCTTGTTCATTTGCCGCGTTTAATACTGCTGGCATTGCCCCACCCGCGCGGCCAGCTGCATAAGCTAACCCCATACAGGGATATTTTTGATGATCGGGTTCTTTGAAGGTTAAACTGCCAGCTTTAACTAAATTTAAAGGTTCCCAATCGGTATAAATTCTTTCAGGCCAAGACAAGGCATATAACAGGGGTAAACGCATATCTGGCCAGCCTAATTGAGCTAAAACCGAGGTATCCTGTAACTCAATTAAAGAGTGAATAATACTTTGAGGATGAATAACAATATCGATCGCATTATAATCGACACCAAATAAATAATGAGCTTCGATAACTTCTAAACCTTTATTCATTAAAGTAGCCGAATCGATGGTGATTTTTCTGCCCATAGACCAGTTAGGATGTTTGAGGGCATCAGCTACGGTTACTTGCGGCAATTTTTCCACGGGTAAATCCCGAAAAGCACCCCCAGAAGCGGTGAGAATAATCTTTTTTAATCCCCCAGTGGGAACTCCCTGTAAACATTGAAAAATAGCTGAATGTTCCGAATCAGCAGGTAATAATTTAACTCCGTGTTTTTCCACTAAAGGCAGCACCACCGGACCGCCAGCAATCAGGGTTTCTTTATTAGCGAGGGCGATATCTTTACCAGCAGTAATAGCGGCAATTGTCGGCAGCAATCCCGCACAACCGACAATTCCCGTGACGACGCTTTCGGAATCGCCATAACAGGCCACTTCGATTACTCCTTCCTTTCCTGCTAGGATAATCGGGGTATAGTCAAGGTCGGAAATTAGGCTTTTCAGGTCTTCTAGTTGACTTTCGTTATTAATCGCCACGATTTGCGGGCGAAATTGCCGAATTTGCTCCGATAGTAGTTGAATATTATTACCCGTGGCTAATCCCACCACTTGAAACTTATCGGGATGATCGGTGACAATATCGAGAGTTTGAGTACCGATCGAGCCAGTAGAGCCTAAAATCGAGATTTTTTTCATTAGAAACTTAATATAATTTGGGGATTAGCTTTTAATATACGTTCTCTGGGGTCTCTCCGGCACATCAGCGTCAATATTAAATATTTGTTAAAAATGTTGATAGTTTGACTTTTTTGTGCTAATGCTTAGAAAAAGTCAGCGATAGAGATGGTGAGAGAATCGAATAGAAAGGCCAATGGATTAGGCTGTCTAGCGGGGGGTCTGGTTTTTTGCCTATTATTTCCCCTGTGTGTTTTCTTTTTTGGTTGGTTATCCTTCGCTGTTGGCCCGATGGGTTGCGCTTTCCCCAGTCAATGTTCGGCAGCAGCAGCATTCTTGAAAGGGATTCTGTCCTTAACTCTTTTATTTGGGGGAGGATTGGCAGTACCTATATTCCTCAGTTGTGCCGTGGGAAAAGCCGTTAGATTTGGGTTAAGTCGGAGAAAAAATAACCGAACTTAAACATAAGTTCGGCTAGATTTAATTTAACAACTGGATAAAACTAACTTTCTGTCGTGACTGCTGTGGTGGGGGGCAACTTAATATTAGTGGCTAATCCCAGAATTTGCAGCAGACGAATGGTCATCCAAGTCAGGTCAACTTCCCACCATTGTAGGCCATGACGGGCAGAATACTGATAGGCATGGTGATTATTGTGCCAACCTTCACCAAAAGTTAAGAGAGCAACCCACCAACAATTTTTAGAATTATCGTGGGATTCATGGCTAACATAACCAAATTTGTGGGTGGCGCTATTGACAAACCAAGTGGAGTGGAAAACTAAGACCAAGCGAACAAAAATTCCCCAAATTACAAACGGCCAACCACCCATAGCATAGAGAATTAAGCCTAAAACAATTTGGATAGGAACAAAATAATTTTGACAGAATTTATAGAAAGGATCGTCGGCGATATCTTGGGTAAAACGAGCGATTTCTTCGTCGGCAGGAATTTCGTGCAGCATCCAACCCATGTGACTCCACCAAAAACCTTTATTAGAATCGTGGGGATCGGGAGCAGTATCAGAATATTTATGATGAAGACGATGTAAACCTATCCATGCGATCGCACCTCCCTGACAAGCGAGGGTCCCGCAGAAAACCAGAAAGTATTCTAGCCATTTGGGAGTCTTAAAACTCCGATGGGAGACCAGACGATGAAAACCGAGGGTAATTCCTAAACCCCCGGTAATCCAATAGAGAATCAATGTCACTCCCACTGCACCCCAGCTAAAATTGCTAGGCAAGAAGGCTAAAAGAGCCACTAAGTGGATAAAAGCCATGTAGATGAGAGTCACCCAGTCAATGGGAAGTTTTTCGGAAGTCGCAACAGTCATTGAATAACCCAAAGGGAAACAACAGGAGACAGAGCATCATCGTCTTATCTGTCTCGATTTGACACAGGGGGAACTTTGACGCTTAATAAATAGTAACAAATATCACAGTCTATTGTTTGATGGATATCCCCTCTCTACTCCACAGGGCAGAAAAGGCCCTACTCCCCATCTTTTCGGAAATTGACGCACAGGTCAAGGAAAATCTCCGTCAAGTCCTCGCTGCTTTCCGTGCAAACCGCGTCGGGGTGCATCATTTTGCTAGTGTTAGCGGTTATGGTCATGATGACTTGGGACGGGATACTTTAGATCAAGTGTTCGCCCAAGCCCTGGGGGCCGAAAAGGCAGCGGTGCGAGTACAATTTGTTTCAGGAACCCATGCGATCGCCTGTGCCTTGTATGGGGTTCTTCGACCGGGGGATGAGATGTTAGCGGTAGCCGGTGCGCCCTACGATACCCTAGAGGAAGTAATTGGAATTAGGGGCAGTGGTCAAGGCTCTTTAAAGGATTTTGGCGTTAGTTATCGGCAATTAGAGCTAGATTCTACCGGTGCGATCGATTGGTTGGCCTTGGCAACAGCAGTTAAACCCCAAACCCGTTTAGTACATATTCAAAGGTCTTGCGGTTATTCGTGGCGATCGAGTTTGTCTATTGACGAAATCGAGAGAATTGTCCGTATAGTTAAACAACAAAACCCGAATACGGTCTGTTTTGTCGATAATTGCTATGGAGAATTTATCAACACCCAAGAACCCACCGACGTGGGGGCAGATCTAATGGCCGGTTCTCTAATCAAAAACCCCGGAGGTACAATTGTCACGGCCGGGGGATACATAGCAGGTAAAGCGGAATTAGTAGAAATGGCCTGCTATCGTCTGACAGCACCGGGGATCGGTAGGGAGGGAGGGGCAACTTTTGACCAAAATCGTCTTCTTTATCAGGGATTGTTTCTAGCGCCGCAAATGGTGGGAGAAGCAATGAAAGGCAGTCATTTAATTGCCTATGTAGGCGATAAGTTGGGTTATCCGGTCAATCCCGCTCCTTTTGTGCCTCGACGCGATATTATTCAAGCGATTAAACTCGGTTCCCCCGATAAGCTGATTGCTTTCTGTAAAGCCATTCAAGCCTATTCTCCCATCGGTTCCTACTTGGATCCCATTCCTGCCCAAATGCCGGGCTATGAGAGCCAAGTAGTGATGGCTGGTGGCACGTTTATCGATGGTAGCACCTCGGAATTCTCCGCCGATGGACCCCTCCGGGAACCCTATATCGTTTTTTGTCAGGGAGGAACCCATTGGACCCATATTTCTCTAGCTTTAGAACAAGCGATCGCCGCTTTGTTGAATGGTTCCCCTAACCTTCCTTCTCTCCCTTAGTTAAAATCCTAACTTCCTGTCTTTGTGGTTAACAAAAAGTAAAACTTAGGGTGCGTTAGACAGCCAAAATTGCTGCTGTGACTGGAAGGTAACAATCCCTCGTAACGCACCACCTATCATCGACTGTGATTGTGTGATGGACTATGATTGAAGTAACGCACCACCTATCATCAACTAAGTAGCCGGTTACAATTAAAGATAAAATACAAAGAACCAGAAGCTTGTCCCACTATCTAAAAATTAATTGAGATTACTTACTTATAATAACAGTGGTACGATAAAACCGATCAAATATCTCAGGAGTTGTCATGAATTACAATCGCAATATAATACCATTAATGGCGGGGGGAATTTTAATATTAGCTTTTACTACCATACTGCGCCCTTTTGCCGTTATTGATACTGGCGAACGCGGCGTTGTCATGTACTTTGGCAAAGTGCAAAAACAAATCCTCGATGAAGGAATTCATCCCGTTATACCGATTGTCACCAAGATCAAGCCCATCAACGTTCGAGTCCAAACAACGGAAGTAAAGGCAAAAGGCTCTTCCAAAGATTTGCAAGATGTGGAAACAACTATTATCGTTAACTGGCACATCGACCCCGACAAAGTCAATCAGATTTATCAACAAGTTGGGGATATCAATGAGATTGTCTCTGGTATTATCAACCCAGCAGTATCGGAAATTGTCAAAGCAGCAACAGCACAACGTCCCGTACAAAATATCTTGCAAGAGCGAGGAGAACTCAAACGTGAAATTGACAATTCCCTCGCCCAAAGACTAAGACGTTATGGGATAATTATCAATGATGTATCTCTCGTTAATTTTGGTTTTTCTGAAGAGTTTAACGCAGCGATTGAAGCCAAACAAGTAGCGGAACAAAAGGCACAAGAAGCTGCTTTTCGCGCACAACAAGCAGCACAGGAAGCGAAAGCGGAAATCAACCGCGCGAAGGGACAGGCAGAAGCTCAAAAACTATTGCGCCAAAACCTAACAGCAGAAATTTTACAACAACGAGCAATCGAAAAGTGGGATGGACGTTTTCCTGTCGTCATGAGTGGTTCAGGCTCCCTTCCCCTGATCAATATCGATGCCAATTTGTTATCATCTCAAAAAAAGTAAATAACTTTAGTTCGCGTTAAAGAGATTTTGCCATGACTTCCACGAAAGAATAGGGCCGACTGGCTAAGGTAAAATTTCCAACAAGAACTGCTGGGGCTGCATCTTAACTTTGTAGAAATATCGACAATCAAGAATTATCAGTGATTCTTAAATTATTACCGATCTATGAACAACCGCGGGTGAGCATCGTAGATTGACAAAAATGAGATGCACCCAGTTTTACAACTTGTCTAACTCGATGCCAGACGGTAAAATAAGCACAAATTTAACTATACTCATTAGAATATAAATATCAACAACCACGATTAAAAACTCTCATGCGGGTAACTCTAAAATCGGCCTTGAGTGATAGTCATATCGACGCTAATCAAACCAGCAGTCAACGTCAACTGATGCTCTCGATCGCCGCCACCAGTGAACAGATTGACACAAATTTACCGATTAATCTTTGTTTAGTTCTCGATCATAGCGGTTCTATGCAGGGAAAACCCCTAGAAACGGTCAAAAAAGCGGCCTTCAGTTTAATAGAATCCCTCGGTGTTAACGATCGTCTCTCGGTGATAGCTTTCGATCATCGCGCCAAAGTTATTCTTCCCTCCCAATCGCGACAGGATGATCTGACCTTAATTCGCTCAAAAATTCAACAATTACAAGCGGGAGGAGGTACGGCGATCGATGAAGGGATAAAATTAGGTATCCAAGAAAGTTCCAGCGGCAGCAAAGGTTATGTATCTCATATTTTTCTGCTTACCGATGGTGAAAATGAACACGGAGATAATCAACGCTGTTTAAAATTAGCCGCAGTAGCGGCTGAGTACGGTATCACCTTAAATACCTTCGGTTTTGGCGATCGTTGGAATCAAGATATCCTAGAAAAAATTGCCGATATCGCCGGCGGAAGTTTATCCTATATCGAAAGACCCGAACAGGCTTTAATTGAATTTACTCGTCTATTTAACCGTCTGCAATCTGTGCGGTTAACTAACGCTTTCCTGCAATTAGAATTAGATGCTCGGACTCATTTAGCGGAGTTAAAACCCATTGCCCAAGTTGCTCCAGAAACTATAGAAATGAGCCTACAAAAAGAGGGCAATTTTTACATCACCCGTTTGGGGGATTTAATGATAGATGAAGAAAAAATTCTCCTCCTCAATCTCTATATTGACCAAATTCCCCCCGGTACTCACACCATAGCTAAAGTGAAGATTCGCTACGATGATCCCGCTTCCGGTCAAAAAGGACTAGAAACTGCGACTTTTAGCCTTGATATCACCTCCCAAGCTCTCTATCAATCCCAATTAGACGAGCAAGTTCAGAAATCAATTCTCACTTTAGCCAAATATCGTCAAACCCAAATCGCCGAAGAAAAATTAAAACAGGGCGATCGAGCCGCCGCCGTCACTATGCTACAAACCGCGGCCAAAACGGCCCTACAATTAGGAGAGAAAAACGCCGCCACTGTCCTCCAAACTAATGCCACCCGTTTACAGGTGGGAGAAGAATTGAGCGAGGGGGATTTAAAGAAAACCCGCATTATTGCTAAAACAAGACTACAAACCGATGGATAAACCACTCATTGAAACAAAATCCCAATTCCTAGCAAAGCAATCATCACCCCGAAAATCGCCCGCAAGTTAATCCGATCCCCCATTATGGCAGCGATCGGTAAGACAAATAAAGGACTGGTAGCGGTGAGAGTTTGGGCAATACCCACAGGAGAGAATTTTAAAGCAGTTTGCTGTAACCATATCCCCAAAAACGTACTGGCGAAAGCGGTGACGATAATAATAGCAATCAGACGCAATGACCAGTTAATCGGTGGTGATGATTCCTGACGGCGAAAAAACATCAGAATTAACACTATTCCCGTCCCCGCTAACAGACGAAAAAGGGTACTCTGCAAAGAAGACATTCCCGACTCCACCAGCGCCTGACGAGATAAAACCGCCCCCACCGCTTGGGAAATCGCTGCGATTAAAGCCCAGAGAATTCCCTGCCGCCAAGGGCGTTGACTGTTGATTTCGAGAGTTTTTTCGGAAATAACCCAAGCAACCCCGAAGATGGTCAAAATAATGCCAATATAAGCCGATATTTTCAGGGATTCCCCCAAAAAAGTCGCCGCTAGAATCGCCCCCAAGGCAGGCGAAAGGGTTTCTAAAAGTAGGGTTTTTCGCGGTCCCAAATAATTGAGGGCGGTAAAATAGGCCGTGTCACCGATTCCTATACCAATTGCGCCACTTGTCAAGAGTATAAATACCGAACTTTGTTGATTAATATCGCGCCATTGTCCGGAAAGGGGCAGCGTCAGGGCAATTAAAGCGATCGCGACTACTCCTTTCAGAAAATTAAGCAATAAAGGCGGGATTTTCTGGCCTAATAGACTATAAATCGCCGCAGAAACCGCCCAAAGTGCCGCCGCACTCAAAGCCGCTATCTCTCCCGTTAAATTTTCACCGAGACTAAATCCGTTGAGCATTATAGCAGTTTTTATTAGGATGAGGCATGGGCAAGGGGCTTAAGCCCCTTGTTGGCAAAACTTGTCGATACCTTAGTAACGTCAAAAGCACTATATATCTATCATCAATTGTTATGGTTGGAATTGATAAAATCCTTCTTCCCTCTTGTCAAGATAACGGTGAAGTTGTGCGGCGACAGACAACCCTGGCACTTACCTACAACCGATATTCCGTCTGCACCAACGAAGGGTTAGGCTTTAGATACAGCAACGCTCATTCATGATTCCGTCTCAGAACCCAAAATAAGATTAACTGATTGACCTTAGTTCGACTCTCGGATAGACTAAGATTAGCTCTCTAACTTTAGTCTTATGCTCGAGATCGCAAAAGAAGACATCCTCTCCCGCCTTCAATTTGATAATCCTTGGTGGGAGACAGACCGTAAGGGAAAAGTAATCTATGAAGATATGCCACGGCGCAAGTACTTTGAGGCTTTTTCTCAAAACATCTTGGACACAAGTGTGCGTCGAGCAACAGTCTTGATGGGACCCAGACGTGTTGGTAAAACTGTCATGGTCTATCACACTATTCGTCTGCTCCTAGATTCTGGCATTAGTGCGGTAAATATTTTATATGTCTCTCTTGAAACTCCAATTTATACAGGGCTTCCATTAGAGCGGATACTTAAGTATTTTCAGGAACTATTCAATCACGATCGCAATTCGAGGCTATTTGTCTTTTTTGACGAAATTCAATACTTGCGTCAGTGGGAAATTCATCTAAAATCCCTGGTTGATTCATTTCCAATCTGTCGATTTGTCGCTACTGGCTCTGCTGCTGCTGCTCTAAGACTTAAAAGCACTGAGTCTGGTGCTGGTCGATTCAGCGACTATATCCTGCCACCGCTAACCTTTGCTGAATATTTAATGTTTATAGGAAAAGAAAATGAATTAATAGAGACAAATGTCCATGGCTCTGAAGATTCTAGTTATCCATCTAAGATCTATGAGTTTCTGTCTAAAGATATTGATCAGTTGAATGATACTTTTATTAATTATTTGAACTTTGGTGGCTATCCAGAAGCTGTCTTTTCTGAAACAATTCGACAGGATCCTGGACAATATATTAAAAGCGATATCATTGACAAAGTTTTACTTCGAGATTTGCCAAGCCTTTATGGGATTAGTGATATTCAAGAACTGAATAGACTTTTCACAACCCTGGCGTATAATTCAGGCAACGAAGTAAGTCTCGATGGGTTATCCCAATCCTCTGGTGTAGCTAAAAACACTATCAAACGTTACCTCGAGTATCTTGAGGCTGCATTCCTAATCCGCCGAGTAGAGAGAATTGATCAAAACGCTAAAAAGTTTAAGAGAGCAGTTTGCTTTAAAGTCTATTTAACCAATCCGTCAATGCGCGCCGCGCTATTTGGTCAGCTTGAAACAGACTATAAGGCGATGGGAGCCATGACTGAAACTGCTATTTTTAGTCAATGGCAGCACAGTAAAATGATTGAGCTTTATTACGCACGATGGAAAACTGGAGAAATTGATATTGTACATTTAGATGCGGCCCATCAATCACCTTCTTGGATAGTTGAGGTTAAGTGGAGCGATCGCCCTCATAGTACACCTTCCGAACTGGACAACTGCATAGAATTTTTAAAAAAGAATCCTGGTATATCTCAACCGATCTTAGTGACAAGTAAAACTATTAGGGATGCCAATTTTTTATACAAAGATATACGATTTCGCTTTGAACCCGCAAGTTTATATGCCTATGCTCTCAGTGCAAATATATTGCGAAATATTGACAACAAGGTTAAGGGATCTCGTGCCAGGTCACTACCTCTTGAATAAGAGTTGCTTGATCTAGTCGTGATAGGGGACTTGCGCTTTGATAATGTACCTTTTGGGCGAACGCAGTTCGCCCCTACATTGTGGACAAAATCCGTTACTGTAGGGGCGCAAAGCTTGCGCCCTCCGCTCCCTCAGGTTTGCTGATCACCCTAAGCAGGGGGAAAGCCTTCGAGAGCCCCCTACTTTTAGCAGCTGTTAGGCTGTCGTCAGCCACTTCAAAAGCCCCTGTTTCGATGTCTATTGCTACAATCTTCCCATGATTCCCTTCCTCGATTTGGGAGCGTACCTGAGACTCGTAGACTTCGTGTCCACGTCGGGCAAATTCTTCTTTGCTGTAGCGGGGTTGTCGAACTGTCATTGAAGCGACCCTGTGGCAACTTTTGCCCCTCTATTTTAACCTAAACATTGGGAATCTAGTGGGAGTCACATTAGGGAACGCACCCTACAAGATCGGCGATCGCACTGGAGCAGTAAAATATTCTTTAAATCCCTAAAAGGTTTGCTGTGTTTAAAACTGAGAATTGCTGGGTTCTTGCAAGATAAGAATGGCCCACAAGCAGCCCAGCAGCGCAACTTCGGCAACACGCTGGATGCCACCCCGCACTGCACTTACAGATGAAGAAGACAGCAGACCCGCTGCAACTAAAACGACAAGCGACGAAATATCGAACAAAGGGGCGACTGACCGTAACTGCCACAGCACCACCCCACCCCCAAAATAATGGATCGTCCCTGCGATGTTGTGCAGCGACTGCCGCCACGACCCGGACAACGGGGAGCCTGGGTCGCAAGGGAACACGGCGGCGCCAATGTAGCCGACAGCCAAGCAAGCTGCGACTCGCGAAGCGTCCAAGTTCTCCGGGTAACTGAGCCATGCAACAACGAGCATTGCTAGGCCAAACGGCAGAAAGACACCATAGGCCACCAACTTTGAATTGGGAGCACCAGACTCACCAAGCTCGTTGATGGTGTCCCGCAATTGGCTGTAACCAGAGCGCACGGCACCGAGGTACAAAACGCATACTGCGAGCATTAGGGAGGCGAGAAAAACGATCGCAATGGCAATATTCATGCGGCCTATATATTATGCAGAAACTTTCCGCTTAGGCGTGATCACAAGAACTTTTCCCCATATCACGCCCAAAAGCGCGTTAGCCAGACTAGCATCTTGCCAAAAACCTTGGTTAACTAAATTCCTGACAATTAAGCTCATTCTAGCCATGATTCCTCTGTCTGACCCCACCCTTAGCAAAAATTTATAATTATTCGACCTTTAGCGATCGCTATCGGGGGATAGTTGTTTTTTGTTAGAGCATTGGGGAGAAGGGAGCGGGTTGTTGAAGTTGGATTGGGAGTTAATTATGGTACAAGGCAACAGGCTCCAAAAAAGAAGGTAGAAACTAAGCACATCAAAGCTTTTAGCTTAACCAATTAGGTTTTAGATTCGGCCCTTGTTATCAGATGTGGGTTTTCAGTTCACCGATTACTGATGACTGTTTACTGATCACTGAACAAACCCCACACCCCACCTCTCCGAACATTTGTCAAGACTCCCAGCGAAAAATCTGGGTTTGTTCACACAGCTTAATTAAGAGTTGTAACTTTTAATGAACAGGAAGGGAGTCTAGGGCTGAGAGCTTGCTATAGTGAATCCTAGCCGTTTTTTCACGGCTCGTCATTATCATCTCAGAGCCTTTACTCGTCTCAATCATCATCCCAGAGTAAAATCAATAATCCCTATGGTCAGCACGATCCAAAAACCAGAATTCGAGGAAATCCGTCCGGGTATAAAAGTTCCCGCTAAAGAAACGATCCTCACTCCCCGCTTCTATACCACTGATTTTGAAGCGATGGCGGAAATGTCGATCGCCGCTAACGAGGAAGAACTGAAAGCGATTTTAGAGGAATTCCGTACCGATTATAACCGGCATCACTTCGTTCGCAATCAAGAATTCGATCGCTCTTGGGAGCATATTGATGGCGAAACTCGCCGCTTATTCGTGGAATTTCTGGAAAGATCCTGCACGGCCGAATTTTCCGGCTTTCTTCTCTACAAAGAACTCGGCAGACGTTTAAAAAATAGAAATCCCGTTCTCGCAGAATGCTTTAACCTCATGTCCCGGGACGAAGCGCGTCACGCTGGGTTCCTTAATAAGGCTTTATCGGATTTTAACCTCTCCCTTGACTTGGGATTTTTAACCAAAAGCCGTAACTACACCTTCTTTAAACCGAAATTTATCTTCTACGCCACCTATCTTTCCGAAAAAATCGGTTATTGGCGCTATATCACCATTTATCGTCATCTTGAACAACATCCCGAAGATCGGGTTTATCCGATTTTTAACTTCTTCGAGAATTGGTGTCAAGACGAAAACCGTCACGGGGACTTCTTCGATGCGATCATGCGCGCGCAGCCTGATATTCTTAATGATTGGCGCGCTCGTCTCTGGTGTCGTTTCTTCCTGCTTTCGGTCTTCGCTACGATGTATCTCAATGATACTCAGCGCTCCGGTTTCTACGCCATTCTCGGTTTGGACGCTCGCGAGTACGATAAGTATGTAATCGAGAAGACCAATGAAACCGCCGGCCGCGTCTTCCCGATTGTTCTCGATGTGGATAGTCCTGAATTTTATGATCGCCTAGAAATTTGTGTTGGCAATAACGAGGGATTACGGGCGATCGATAGGGAAAACAGTGCCGCACCAGTTAAATTCCTGAAGAAATTGCCTATCTTCGCCTCTAACGCTTGGCAATTCCTCAAATTGTACCTGATGAAACCGATTCGGGTCGATAAATTAGCCGGTAGCGTCCGTTAAAAAGTTTGTTTTCTTGAGACATGGTGAGGGTGGGTAAAACCACCCTTTTTTTGTCGATAAAATTCTTAAGAAAATTCTCTAACATTTCTATCCTCGCTAGACTGGATCCTAGGGGTGTGAACTAGGTTTTTACTTTTTACTTTTCACTGTCAAAAATATGGCTATTTATAGTGAATTACCCACAGGACAACGTCTCTATCTCGATAATCAAGGGCTGCAGACGATTGTAACCCTCGCTAGTGGTGCGGTGGGACAACAACAGCAGTCTAGCAGTAGTTTTGCCACGGGAGTTTGGACAAAAGAACCCCAAATAGAGATAATTCCCCAAGGGGCAATTATTGAAATTATCACCGAAACCGGACCCCACAGAATCCAAATTCAAGGAACCAGTATCGGTTTTTCCTCCCCTCATACCTCTGGAGTTTCTCAGTCCTCTCAATCGACCACTGCTACCAGTTTCTCCTCCTCACCGATGCAACCGATGCAACCGATGCAACCGATGCAACCGATGAAAATGGGCAATATGTCGATGAATTTTACCCCCATGGAAATGCAAATGGGAGATATGAAAATGAGTATGGGGGACGCAAAAACCGTCAGTAAAGCCCAATTTTGTAGTCAATGCGGGGCAAAATTAGCGGCAACCGATCGCTTTTGTAGTAGCTGTGGTCATCAGTTACAGCGATAAAACCTGTTTAGCTAAATCTATAACTCCTTTTCGGGCAAAATTAGATTTATATTGGCTGAATTGGCCTGCTTCTAACCAAATTCGTCCACAGCGATCGCACTTTTCGTACTAAATCGCCTTTTCATCGATGTCTAACATTCTCAACATCTGTTGACGACAATGGGGACAAGGGGAGACTGGTGATCGCCGACTTGTTCTTAGTCTAGTACACTTGTCTAAAGATTCCGAATCCTTAATCTGTTGCAATTGTTCCGCAGTATTCCCTATCTCGATTTATTTGATCTCTGGATGGACTGGGGCGGTAAGTGAGCATCTAGATGTAATATCAAGCCGTCCTAAAAAGACGGGGTTTCAGAGCCAATTTTTCGATGAACGATCAACGAGATATTAACAAACTCAACGCTGGCTCTGTAGTGTCAGTGCGAGGAAGCATCATTGATGTCTATTTTTCCCAAAGGCTGCCAGAACTTCATAGCCAACTTCAGGCCGGAGAAGATGGCAGTGTAGCGATGGAAGTTGTGGCCCATCTTAACTCCCAACTGGTACGGGCCATTTCACTGAAGCCAACAGCCGGTTTAGCTCGCGGTTCTCCAGTCATCGATACGGGCCATCCCCTGCGAGTTCCAGTGGGCGAGAGGTTGCTCGGCAGGATGTTGAATATATTTGGGGAAACAATTGACGGACAAGAACAGATAGCTGAGGGAGAATGGCGTTCAATTTATGCAAATCCGACTCCCCTGTACGAGCGAACCACTAGCTCGGAAATTCTCAAAACCGGTATTAAAGCCATAGACGTGCTTGTCCCGTTGGAACGGGGGGGGAAAGCAGGATTATTTGGCGGAGCGGGTGTTGGCAAGACGGTTTTGATTACCGAAATGATTCATAACATCGTCAAGCAAGATCAGGGAATTAGTATCTTCTGTGGAATTGGGGAGCGATGTCGGGAAGCCCTAGATTTATACCAAGAAATGCGCGGAGCCGGGGTTTTGCAGAATACGGTGATGATCTTTGGGCAGATGGATGAACCGCCTGGGGTCAGATTTCGCGTCGGACACGCCGCACTGACGATGTCGGAATACTTTCGCGACACGGCCAAACAAGATGTCTTACTGTTAATTGACAATATCTTCCGCTTTATTCAGGCCGGTTCAGAGGTATCGGGGTTGATGGGACAATTGCCCTCGCGGCTAGGGTATCAGCCCACATTAGCCACGGAACTGGCAGCGCTAGAAGAGCGGATTTGCAGTACGGCTACGGGCGCAATCACCTCCATTCAAGCAGTCTACGTCCCAGCAGATGACTTTACCGATCCGGCGGCTGTTCATACCTTTTCTCATTTATCGGCATCAATTGTACTCTCTCGCCAGCGAGCAAGTGAGGGGTTTTATCCGGCGGTGAACTTACTGCAATCGGGATCGAAAATGTTGATGCCGCCTATTGTCAGCGAGCAACACTATCGCATCGCCCAGGCAGTGCGACAAACCCTAGCGAACTACGAAGAACTCAAGGATATTATTGCCATGCTAGGATTAGAAGAACTTTCACCGGCTGACCGCCAGATTGTAGCCAGAGCCAGACGATTAGAAAAGTTTCTCACCCAGCCTTTCTTTTCTACCGAACAGTTTACGGGAATGGCGGGTAAATTTGTCGAGCTAGAAGCGGCTTTAGCAGGATGCGATCGCATTCTTCAAGATGAATTTTCGGATTATCCAGAGAAGGCACTTTACATGATTGGCACGATTGAGGAGGCAGTAAAGGTAAAGCTATGACAGGCACGATGAAACTCCGAGTTATATTGCCCACCCGAATCCTATTAGAGACAGAAGTTATTAAAGTCACAGCAGAATCGGGAAGCGGTTGCTTTTGCCTGCTGCCCCATCACATTGATTTTGTCACCGCTATCTTGCCCGGATTGCTGTCTTTCACCACTCCTCAAGAGCAGGAGAGATTTATGGCCGTGGATGAGGGCATTTTGGTCAAATCTGGTTTTGACGTGCGGGTTTCTACTCGCCATGCTGTTGAAAGTGCCGACTTAGGATGCTTAAGAGAGGCGGTAGAAAAGCAGTTTCAAATCTTAGATGAGCGGGAAAAACGCACTCGCGTGGCTCTGACAAAACTGGAAGCTAACATGATCCGGCAATTTATCGAACTAGGAGGGCAGCGAGGAAACTAGACGAGAAATAATGGAAATATGGGTACTAATAAAATGGCAGCAAGAAGTCATCAAAAAAATCGTTTGCGCTTTAGCCGCAAGGTAGGAGGCCAGGAAGAGCGTAAACTCAGAGCTAGAGTAGAAAAGAAGCACAGTATATGGTTTGGCCTGGGGTTATTGGGATTGGTCGGTTGGTCAGTCGTTCTACCCACTCTCTTAGGTATGGCACTCGGTATCTGGATCGATCGAGAATGGCCGAGTCGCTTTTCCTGGACATTAATGTTAATGTTGGCTGGGTTGATGCTGGGCTGTCTGAATGCCGGGCAGTGGGTTAAGCGCGAACAATCCGCCATCGAGGGCGCACGCGAGCAATCGAAAAAGGAACTCAATCATGATTGAACTACTGTATTTTCCTCTGGCACTATTGGCGGGAATGGCCTTGGGTTTGGCCTATTTTGGGGGATTGTGGCTAACGGTGCGTCAACTCCCCAGAACCAATAATCCCACGGTATTAACTTTGATTAGTTTTTTGGGGCGTACAAGCATAATTTTGCTGGGATTTTATGCGATAATAGTTGCAGTCCCCCACTTGCCAGTCCTCCACTTGCTGTTAAGCCTGGCCACCTTCTTCTGGACGAGAAATCTAATATTGCAGCAGGTTCAACCTAAATTCAGAAGCAACTAAGTACAATAGCTCATGTATCTAAGTCCTGACAAGATTATTTTCTGGCAATCAGGAGCAATTGCCCTTAATGCTACTCTGTTATTTACTTGGGGGTTAATGGCGTTATTGGGCATTAGTTCCTGGCTAATCACGCGCCGACTATCGACAGATACTCGTCTGTCTCGCTGGCAAAATGTTTTGGAAGTTGTAATCGAAGAATTGCGTGGTCAAATACGAGATATTAGCGGATGCCAACCGGATATCTACTTGCCATTTATTGGTACTTTGTTTATTTTCATCGCCGCTTCCAATCTCTTAGAAATCATCCCGGGATATCATCCGCCTACGGCCTCTCTTTCTACAACGGCAGCACTTGCTATCTGCGTTTTTTGGGCGGTGCCATTTTACGGCATACGTCAGTCAGGGTTAAAAAAATATCTCAATCACTATTTACAACCCCATCCCTTGATGTTACCTTTTCATCTGATTGGGGAACTGTCACGCACTTTGTCCTTGGCTATCCGGCTGTTTGGCAATGTGATGAGTGATGTCATGATAGTAGCTATTCTTTTATCCATTGCCCCTCTCTTTTTCCCGATTATCATGCAGGTATTGGAGCTACTGACTGGATTAATTCAAGCGTATATTTTTGCGATTTTGGCTATGGTTTATATTGCTTCGGCAACAGAAGCACAGCAAGTGGTTAATAATTCTCATACGGGAGAAAAGGAGCAAAGAAACCATGAATAATATTGGCTTGACGGCAATGATATCAATTTTAGCAGCTGGATTAACTATGGCGATCGGTTCAATCGGGCCGGCACTGGGAGAGGGAAGAGCTATCGCTCAAGCTTTGACCGCTTTGGCGCAACAGCCAGACGAAGCCAATACGATTACTCGAACCTTATTTGTTGGTTTGGCATTTATTGAGTCAGTGGCAATTTATTGTTTTGTGATTTCGCTAATTTTAATTTTTGCCAATCCTTTTTGGGGTTATGTAGTGACTAAAGCGGGGGGATAATTCCGTGGCAGTTGACTGGTTTACCTTTTTGGCCCAAATTGTTAATTTCTTGATTTTGGTGGCTGTATTGCAAAAGTTTCTCTACCGTCCTATTATTCAGGCAATGGAACGTCGGGAAAGAACAATTAGCGATCGCCAGCAAGATGCAGAACAAAAGTGCCAATTAGCGCGAGAAGAAATCGAAAAATACCAACAAATGCAGCAAGATTTTGCGACTGAGCGCTCGACGATGTTGGCTGAAGTTAAGGCAGCAGTTGCACAGACGCAAACAGAGTTAATGCAAGGTATCCGCACTGAAGTAGAAGAAGACCGATCTCGCTGGCAAGAAATAGTTCAACGGCAAAAAGATGCCTTTTTGCAAGAGTTGCGACATCGAGCATTACAACAGATTCAGGAGACAATTCGCCAAGTTTTGGCAGCTCTAGCCGATATCCAGTGGGAACAGCTTGTCATTCAAGTTTTCCTTGAGCGAGTTCGCAATTGGGATCGGGAAGAGAAACGAGTGCTTTGTCAAGCGATCGCCGCAACGGCCAAGACGCAGGAGGCAATCATCTCTAGCAGCTTTGAAATCTCGGAAGAATTGCGGCAGCAAATTATCTCAGTTCTTCGCCAAGAACTTGTTGGTGATCTGGATATAAAATTTGAAGTGAAACCGGCCCTGATCTGTGGCATTGAGTTAAAAACCTCTGGCCGAAGAATCGCCTGGAATGTGGAGGAATTTTTGAACGACTTTGAAGAGGACTTAGCCGTTGTCTTTACGAGAGAGGCGAGGGGTAATCCAAAAATACCATGAACCGAGATGAGCAAGCTTTACATCGATTGCTAGAGGATACCTTCTCTACCTGCCAACGGATTTTAGGCGAGCAGCGCCCACAACTTAAATACCGAGAAATTGGCACAGTAAACTTTATCGGTCAAGGGATTGCCCGGATTGCTGGCTTGCCAGGCGTAAAATCGGAAGAAATTGTTTGTTTCCAGGGAGATTCTCTGGGTATGGCCTTTAACTTGGATATTGATGAAGTCGGCACTATCCTCTTAGATAAAAGCGAACATTTAAAAGCAGGGGATGAGGTACGCCGGACGGGACGAGTGCTAGATGTGCCAGTGGGTGACGGACTCTTAGGGCGAGTAGTCGATCCCATGGGTCGCCCCTTGGATAACCGGGGGCCAGTGCGGGCGGCACAAAGATATTTGGCCGAGCGAAAAGCCCCAGCAATTATGGATCGCGCTCCGGTGACCGTACCGCTGCAAACGGGCTTAAAGGTAGTGGATGCTCTGATTCCCATCGGACGGGGCCAGCGAGAATTGATTTTAGGCGATCGCCAAACAGGAAAAAGCTCGATCGCTCTTGACACGATTATCAACCAAAAAGGTGAAAAGGTGATTTGCGTTTACTGCGCGATCGGACAGCGCAGTTCGGCGGTGGCTAAGTTCGTCGCTGACTTGCAGCAGTATGGGGCGATGGACTACTGTTTGGTTGTCTTTGCCGCTGGAGAAGAACCACCAGGCTTGCAGTTTATTGCTCCCTACGCCGCCACGGCCATGGCAGAGTATTTTATGGAGCAGGGCCATGATGTCTTGATTGTTTATGATGATTTGACCGCTCATGCTCGCGCTTATCGAGAGCTATCGCTGCTATTACGCCGTCCTCCCGGTCGAGAAGCTTTTCCAGGCGATATTTTCTACATCCATTCTCGTTTGCTCGAACGTTCTACACGCCTAAATGCTGCCCGAGGAGGTGGTTCTTTAACTGCATTGCCGATTGTCGAAACCGAAGCCCAAAATATCTCTGCTTACATTCCGACCAATTTAATCTCAATTACCGACGGGCAAATCTATCTCTCTCCTGTGCTGTTTCAAAAAGGAATTTTGCCGGCGGTAGATGCGGGTAAGTCGGTGTCCCGAGTGGGGGGGAAGACTCAATTAGCTGCCTATCGTGCTGTAGCGAGTGATTTACGCCTATCTTATTCCCAGTTTGAAGAACTAGAGGTTTTCTCCCGTTTTGGTACTCGTTTAGATGAAGTCACTCGTCAAACTTTAGAACGAGGGCGGCGCGTGCGGGAAGTTTTGAAACAAAATCAGTACGAACCGATGCCGGTTCCCGAACAAATTGCTATACTCCTAGCGGTGACATCAGGGGTATTTGATCGATTGAAAATCGCGGAAATCCCAGCGGCCGAAAAAGCCGTCGCTTTAGCAATACGCCAGCAATTACCCGAAATATGTGTTCATCTACAATCCGGCAAAAAACTGAGCGATGGGGATTTCCAGAATTTAGTCAGTATAGCCGAACAAGCAATTGCTATCCCAGAATAAATTAACTCGACTAATTGCCAATCCACACACATCATGCCAGTCCTTGAATTGCTACAACGACGAATTGCGATCGCGCAAGAACTTCAATCCGTTGTCAAGACCATGAAAGTTCTTGCAGCGGCCAGCATTCATCAATATGAACGGACAGTAGAATCCCTTATTGAGTATAATCGTACCATCGAGATGGGCTTGCAAATTGTTTTAGGATCAGCAGTATATCAACACCATGCGATCGCCGCAAGCCCCAGAAAGCCTCCGAGAAATAGTCATTTAGGTGCGATCATATTTGGTTCAGATCAGGGTATGTGCGGTCAGTTCAACGAGCAGATTGTCCGCTACGCCGTTACTCAGATTCAGCACTTGTCTATTGACTCCAACAAACTCGCAGTCTTGGCTGTAGGTGCGCGGGTAATTCCCCCCTTAGAAAATGCGGGAGTAGTCAGCGAACGGAACTTTGCGATGCCCACTTCTCTTGCTGGCATCACGTCAATGGTTCAAGAACTGCTACTACACATCGAAAGGTGGCAATCTCAAATGCAAATAGATAAAATTGCCTTGTTTTACCATAAGCCTCGCTCCAATATATCCTATCAACCTCATGCCTTACAATTATTGCCTGTGGATAACAAATGGCTACAAGACTTACAGCACAAAAGTTGGGTAGGAGCCACTTTGCCTACTTTTACCATGGATTGGAGTCAGTTATTTTCTGCCTTGATCGAGCAATATTTGTTTATTTGTCTGTATCGTGCTTTGGCTGAATCTTTGGCTAGTGAAAATGCGAGCCGACTGGCATCGATGCAAGCATCCGAGAAAAATATAGAAGAGCAATTAGCACAACTTCTCGCTCAATTCCAACAGGAACGGCAAACTGCTATCACCGAAGAAATGTTGGAAATCGTCTCTGGTTTTGAGGCAATTAGGGCTGGCTGAATATCAGTGAAAGCCTTGCCAGAAACCAACGTTGAGAAATCGAAATAGGGACTCAAAACCCTTGTACTTTTATTAGCGATCGCTTTGCGATCGCTACGCGAGATCGCTATTTAATCCCTGTTCATTGACTTGATAATTACTGGCAAAAATGAGATCATCAACTTCGATGACACGGTTGCCTAATTGTAGCCATTTTTGACCATCCCAGGACACAGCAGGGTAAAATCTTAATTCCTTGATAATTAAGCTAATTTCTTTGACTAAACGTCGGAGAATTGGCGCTAAACTCACAGCCATTGCCGCAACCGTTGCCATTGGGGATAAATGGCCGTTTCTTGCCAATGATTAAGCAGTTTATAGGGATGGAAAATTTGGCTGTACCCCTCGCTAAAAATGTCCTCAGATGCCTCTAAATTGCCGCTATAAGGCTGTTGCACTAAGGCCACCCTTTTTTTGAGGTGAACAGCCAACAAAGCCGCTTCTATCCCCGCAGGAGTGGCACCGATAATTACTAAGTCGTCAACCACAAATATTCGGTCGTCAGGAGTCGGAAACTTAACACTTAAGTAGGGAGGCACAATTATTTGTAGGATGGGTTAGCGGTAGCGTAACATAATCGGGCGTTGGGTTTCATGCTTCAACCCATCCTACGTTCATCGTTATATTAAATTCCACCCACCCACTTAAAACTCAAATCTGATAACTGATTACTGATTACTGATTACTGATAACTGATTACCGGCGCCGGTCTTGCAGTTTTTTATAGACATCTCGCAGGGGGACTTGATGATAGGCGAGGGCGACGAGGGTATGATAAAAAAGATCGGCCACTTCTGCGGCAATAGCATCGCCATCATTATCTTTGCAGGCCATGACCACTTCTGCCGATTCTTCGCCGATTTTCTTGAGAATTTTGTTATCTCCCCCGGCCAAAAGTTTACAGGTGTAGGATTCCGGATGAGGATCGTCTCTGCGATCGCAAATTACCTTAAACAATTCCGAGAGGGTGTCGGCCGCTGGCGGTGATTTTTGCCAATTTACTTGGTGAAAACAGCTTCTTTCGCCGGTATGACAGGCGATATCACCGATTTGCTCAATAGTCAGTAAGATAGCATCACTATCGCAATCGTAGCGAATTTGACGCACCTTTTGGATATGGCCAGAAGTAGCGCCCTTGTGCCATAATTCTTGACGAGAACGACTCCAGTACCATGCTTCCCCAGTGGTGAGGGTTTTTTCGAGGGATTCCCGATTCATCCAGGCCATCATTAACACTGTAGCATCAAGATAGTCTTGAGCGATCGCCGGTACTAAACCCTGGGGATTATAAGCGATCGCGTCGAGGGGAATAGCAGAGAGTAAAGAAGACATCAGTTTTTTGCGGTCAAGAATTATGGTGGGACAAATTACCCAAAGCTTAATTATATAGCCATGGGGTCTTGGGGGTTAGGGTTTAGGGGTTAGGGGTTAGGGGATGGGGGTTGGGATTTAATGGTTGAATAATAAAAAAATTGCTGAGAAATTGATGAGAATACAATCCTATCGAGACTTACAAGTTTGGCAAACAGGAATGGATTTGGCAGAAAAATGCTATTTAGCCACTCGCAATTTCCCCAAAGAAGAAACCTACGGGATGATTTCTCAAATTCGCAGGGCTTCCGCTTCTATTCCTGCTAATATTGCCGAGGGTCATGGCAGAAAAACCCGCAAAGAATACCTACAGTTTCTCTACATAGCCCAAGGTTCTCTTAGAGAATTAGAAACCCATCTACTGTTATCAAAAAGAGTCCGATTGAACCCATCAGATACGATTGAACCCCTTCTTAACCAATGTGAATCAGTGGGTCGGTTGTTATCGGCCTTAATTCGTTCTCTGGAAGCGGGGGTTGGCGGAAATTAGTGGTTGGGTGTTTCTTATCCCCCATCCCCTATCCCCTATCCCCTATCCCCTATCCCCTATCCCCCATCCCCTATCCCCTATCCCCTATCCCCTATCCCCTATCCCCTATCCCCTATCCCCTATCCCCTATCCCCCATCCCCTATCCCCTATCCCCTATCCCCTATCCCCCATCCCCTATCCCCTATCCCCCATCCCCTATCCCCTATCCCCTATCCCCTATCCCCCATTCGTGTTAGAATCAACCCGATAAGAAAAAGCTAAAAGCTAGAAAACCAAACAGGGCATCTAACCTTTAGCTATTCTTGTTCAACGTCACAGTTATCAATAGACCTCTTGCATAATTTTTTTATGGTATGATGGAGGGTTTTGCTTTTTTCTCAATTCTTAGATTGAAGTGGAAAAAAGAATAAAATGTGATCTTAGGTCAGGAAATCATCTATA
>SFCA01000161.1:0-3199 GCA_007095475.1 Microcystis aeruginosa Ma_QC_C_20070703_M131
AAGTGGAAGTTAATCAGGGGATTATATGAAAAGGAGTTCGAGAGAGAACAGATAATTAAACTGTTTGAAATCATCGACAATATGATGACTTTATCCCCTGAATTGCAGTCAAGTTTAGAGAGTAAAATCAAACAATTTGAGGAGGAAAGAACCATGCCTTTAATCAGTAATATGGAGTTACGAGGAATAGAACAGGGTAAGAAGATTGGCAAGGAAATTGGGGTGTTAGAAAATAGCCGCGATGACATAAAAACAGTTTTAACTGTGCGGTTCGGACAGATTTCTTCAGAAATTGAAGAGATGATTGACAAAATCACTAACCTTGCTCTCTTAAAAGAGATACTAAAATCAGCAGTTACCGCTAATTCTCTCGCAGAATTTAAGCAGTCTTTGGCAAAAATCCAATAAGAACATCTTACTCTAGGGTGCTGCACTGCCCACCCATTCACCTTTAAACCCTTATTTAATGGTGGTGGGCAATGCTTACCCCGGGAAAAACTACGGGGTGAGCGATATCGGTCTTCGGGCCTTTAAACGAATCCCGCACAGGCCTGTCGCAGAGGAGCGTGCGAGCCGGTAATCGGTAGAGCGACCCGTAGTTTTGTCCTTAACGCTGAAAATAATCGAGCCATCTGACGACTGTTCGATACCGGCCGGTCCCTCTAGAAAAGCCCCCTCTCGAACGGTAGCGACCGGTTTGAAAGCGCCTTGTATTTCCACAAAAAGGGACTGACGGGTAATTCCCCACAACGGCTCCTTATCCACTTTTTGAAACAAACTCAACCAACTTCCGGCGAGTGTCTTGGGAACAGCGATCGCTATCGCCAGTGGCCCTGCTTTTATTTCCCTAAGAAAAGGATCGCGGAAACGACCAGCGTTAGTTACGAAAGTTCTCCCAGAGTGAGTGCTGTCGATGTACCACCCAGTTATACCGTTCCGACTCCGCGCACTTTCTCCTGAAAGTATGGTGGTGACAGTAATCCCATCGTAAAAGAACAACTCATCTTTTATCCCTCTGAGCAAAATACCTCGTAATCGCGGGACATCATAAACGGGGTAAACAAGACTAGCACCCCGTGCGATCGACCCCATCTCTTTCGCTTTTCCAGCAATGATCCCCAAGGTGGTGAGGGATGATCGTCCCCAAAATGTAGCGGGATGACCAGTGATCAATACGCGATCCAACGCCTGGCTGTAAACTCCCTGAGCGAGGAGACAATTACCCCAGAAACGATGCCAAAACGAGCAGGGCTGCTCGTAGAGTTCGGGAAGTGCCTTCGGTGTGCCAAGGGTAGGGGGATTGGCGTTTAGATCGAGCCGGGCCATGTAATCGATTTGTCCCCCATCGATCCAGAGCCAACCATCTCGGGTCGAAACCAGAGCGTCAATCTGGCCGTAATCGTATTGCGAGGCCTTCACTGATACGAGAGGCGTTGCAGCGCCGCTCCGCTTCAGTAGCAGGGTATCGACACCGGAGACGACCACCTCAAACGATTGGCCCCGCGTTGGGATTGTTACTCGTGCTGTTTTATTCGGGGATAATGTTAATCTCGTCTCGGGTTTTCGCTCTACTGGTGAGAGGCAATATTTATCTAAAGGTTCGGCTATAACTCGCGGAATGTTAGCGACGAGAATTAAAAAAAACAATCGAAAAATAGGTCGCCACCCATTCCGATAATCATCCCGACCACCCCAAGAAGGGCTAAATAACATAAGCGGTTTCTGTGACATTTTCCCGAAGCTGATTGCCTGCCTTCTCGACCTGTCCTTAACCTACAGTACCACTACTGGCAATCCCGAAGTTGAGCCACCGACCACACATCATCAGGTAAATTAAATCAAGTTTATTGTGCTTAATTAGTAAAACTTATGCAAAAAAAATAAAGATAACTTATATGTATTGACGAGACAAAAAAATGCTACTAGGATAGCAACAAGGATTAATTAAAGAGTTGACGGTCTCCGATGGCAATCATTTAGAATCCTTTGATATAGTGTACCTGCGTTGGTCTTGTGTAGTTGAGCCCAATCTACGCCAGTCACTGGATTTGTTGTGTAAAAACGGACTGAATAGCCTGAATAAATAATTAATATTGAGGACAAAGTAACTACAGAATCTCCCAAGAAAGTAAACAAAATCAAAATAATCAAAAAACTTATTTTCTTAGATCATAAATGGCTAAACAGTTTTTAGAAAAAATCAAAGCAAAACTCCGATATGTAGTAACTATTGGGCTATCGGTATTGACAGTTTTCGTAATTTACAAAGTATTTAGAACAACACAAGCAACAGAGGCATGGATGTGTAATTCCAATGGTTATGCCATACGAATTATTGACGATTCTGTTACGTCAGAAGTGAGATCAATTAAAGCTGTAAATGACCCATATTTTAAGTCATTTATAACTTCTCTAACGGATTACATTTCAGCTAAATTTTCAAAGACAAAACCTTGCCAGGGGAATTCGAGAGAAGAATCTAGGATAAATCTCATATTTGTCCGACTACCCCTAGTAACATCAGGCGATGAACCCCTCAAGCCTCCCCCAGGCTTGCCAACATCTCGAGCTAATATAACTTGTCGCTTAGATAGTCCTTGGGTTCAACTGGCGATACGTCGCTCAAGTAGTCCAATAATTGATGCTGTTTTTGTTTGGAATGAACGACAATTTTTGTGGGATCAGGTTCTCTTATCTGGTCAAAGACCATCTCTCACTCAGCCACTTATACCTCTAGGTAACCGTTTGTTCCAGCAATATGCCGCGGACTATGCTGGCTCGGAAATAATGAGATCACCCTCTGGGGAAAACCCCCAACCCTCTATCTCAAAACGAATTCCAGCAGATGTGCTGTGGCTATTTCGTCATTCCTGGCAAAGTACGCGAGGTCCTTTTTCAAATATCGCTCAATCTGCGATGAGAAAGACCGTGGAACAAGGTGCAAATGGATATACCAATCTAACGAAAATCCTTGTTGATCAATGTTTTATTTCAAGTAAGACAGAGATCCGCTACAAAAACGTTCTTGATTTACAACCAATCTTCTCTCTCGATCAATATCGAATTAACCAACTTTATTAATTAGAACTCTTGCAAATTAATTATATGTTATAATGATGGGTTAACTAATTTTCCCCAAAAAATTAGTTAACCAGTACATTTGTCCTGAATGAAAACTTGAAGTTTAACTTTTAACTCA
>SFCA01000162.1:0-24199 GCA_007095475.1 Microcystis aeruginosa Ma_QC_C_20070703_M131
TGTGACAACATGACGAATTTTTAATCCTTTACTACCATAACAAACTTTGGTAACAACTCTTCTTGAACGACTCCAAGATTGTTGAGTTTTGTGGCAAAGAGAGCGATAAAAAGTCGATTCTGGAACTAATTCCCCAACTTCTTCTAATTTTTCTTCAGGAGAAAATAGCGTCTCCATTAAAACAGTAACAGGCTCAAGTTTTTGCTGATAATCATTTTTAGCTTTCCTAATTACCTCGGTCGCTCGTAACTTCAATTGGCTATTAGTTGCCATAGCTATAACATAATCGACTCCTTGAAAATCTTCACAGAATTTAAAAATTTTTTCCCTGGCATAAGCACTATCTCCTCGTACTAATATCTGAGTATTTGACCATTTTTCTCTAATTAATTTAATTACTCTTTGTAGTTCTTCTAATGCTCCTGCTGCTGGTTCTACATTGGATGACCTCAGTTTAGCTACTAATAAATGATGCCCGCAAAATATAGACAAAGGCGCATAACACACTCCTTTATAATAAGTATTGAAAAATGCACCTTCTTGATTTCCATGCACTTGGTCATCGGTGACATCCATGTCTAAAATAATTTGTTTCGGTGGCTTTTTGTAGGATTCTAGAAAGATGTCCACAAAAGCTTTTTCAATTTCTTTGGGTTTATGTTCGATTTGATGGTAGCGACTTTTTTCGGGCTCTATGATTGTTTCTGGACAATATTCTAGTCGATTAATTGTACTTTTTCCCGCTAAACCTGCTTGGTTTGAGTCAATAAAATTCAATTTTTTTAGCGCAATTGCCAAAGCAGGGTCATGGCGTAATTTATCATGGTCATTGACATCTTCATAACCTAACGTGATTCCATAAATTCTTGGTGCGAGTAATTGATGAACTGAATAATCTATGTAAGATAAATTTCGATGGTCTTGAAAGCATTCGGCGAATCTAGCTGTAATTTTCAGCTTTTCGTCTAACTCTGCTATCAACACATGACCGCATCTGAGGTAATTATACCTCCATCAAAATTAGCGATCAATTCTTTTCCTTTAAGTTTTCCAAGGTTGAGTTGCTGGCTGATTTTTAGTCGAGAAGTGGGAGTCATAAACTGGTCTGTTTAGATGATCTTTATGATTAAATTATAGAAGGTTTTATGTTTTTTTTCAACTTCTAATTTCTAATCAAACAATTACTTAGCCTAAAAAAATGGTAATTAATTGCTTCTTTTTCCTAACGTCTAATTGATAATGATTTTAAGTCTTGGAACGTCAACACACTGTCGTTTGTGCTTCGAGGCGAGCGCTCTGTTCAAACCCTCATTCTGTAAAGCTTCTGGGGGTGGTGATCGCACTTTTTGTGAGAAATACGGCAATAAGCCGATCGCTCTCTACGATCGCTCGTTTACTTTCCTTGATGCTCTTGTAGATGAGTTTCGCTAATATTCACGGATAGTCTATACCCTTCCGTCGAGTCGTATTGGCGGCAAGCCTTGCTATAACTGAGTTAACGGATTCGCCGTTGTTGATGCCAACAATTTATTAATCAGGTCAGATGGCAAGAAAAAGATTTTCAGATTTATAGCGGTAAGCGCTTGAGTGAGATACAAACCAAGCTTTGCCTAGCATGGTTTATAGCTCGTGACACTGTACCTCATACGACTGCACACCGCTATATTAACCGGGATTATTTTAAGTTATCATCTCCCTCCGGAAAAATTAACGATCGCCCTTACTGGTCCGACTGCTGTAGTCGGAGCGGGGTTAGCTGAGTGGTCATCTTCTTCTAAGGATGATTGACGAGTTTGACCGGTGGTCTCGTGCGTCTGTTCCCCCATAGGTATCTACTACAACAGCCGAAAACCCTTATCCATCAATGGATGCACCCATTAACTTTTCTTGATGTACCCATGCAATTTGTAACATTTCTTAATGGACAAGAATTCTCTCCATTTGCTAGAATGACAGCCGTGTATATATAAAAAGTTCCTAACCGTAATTCCCCCCCCCGCTGTTCTTCGACCAGATTCCTGTCGAGAAGGAGATCAAGTCAAAAAAAGAACCCTGGCCAACGGCTCGGCTCGGCTGAGTGTTCGTGTTAGTAAGCTTGTTGAACTACTGAGCGTTCGACAAAAGCTCACGAAGAAAGCGTTAAATATCCGTGAGTGGGAATGTCTTTTCTGTGGGACTTTTCATGATCGAGACATCAATGCTGCGGTAAATATCAAGGTCGCCGGTGGGCAATCGGAGACCTCAAAAAACGGACGGGTCGGAAAGCGTAAGACTTCTGTTAAAGAAGCAGTATCCTGTGAAGCGTCAACCCAGCCGAAGATCATTCAATTAAGTTTGTTTGAGCTGCCGGTCATCACCGTCCGGCCCCGGCGGTGAGGATGTCAACGGCCTAGTCATGGCAAAACCGCCTTAACCTAAATCCAGGTTTGGCAGTCCCTTTAACCCTCAATCCTTCCCCATCGGTGGCAACCTAATCCTGAAAATATCTCTGGGGTTGCCCGAATCTTGTCCAGAAAACTCTTGCAACAAATAGCACAAATCTGTTATCATGGTTTGTCTGTGTCCGGATTAACCATACCAGTATTGAGAACAAGAAACGACTGTGGCTAATACAAAGTCTGCACTCAAACGAGTCCAAATCTCCGAAAGAAATCGTCTACGCAACAAAGCGTACAAGTCAGCCGTGAGAACCCTGATCAAAAAATGTCTTGTCGCTGTCTCGGCCTACGGAGCCAACCCCAGCCCAGAAGGGTTAGAAAGCGCCCAACAAGCTCTATCGGAAGCTTACAGTAAAATCGATAAAGCCGTCAAGCGCAACGTCTTGCACCGGAACAACGGCGCTAGAAAAAAAGCCAGTTTAGCCAAAGCTTTGCAAAAAGTTAGCCAAGCTTCCTAAGAAACAAGTAAGCTGTAATCAGGACAGACGCAACAAGCGATCGGGGGTCGATGCAATTAATAGATACGCACGTTCATTTGAACTTTGACGTTTTGCAAGCCGACTTGCCCGCTATCTCCGAACGTTGGCGAAGTGTGGGAGTCGTTCATCTGGTTCACTCCTGTGTCGAACCAGAGGAATTTGCGGCGATTAAAGCCATTGCTGATCAATTCGAGGAAATTTCCTTCGCCGTCGGTTTACATCCCCTCGATGCCCAAAAATGGCGAGATAATAGTGCCGATCAGATCGAATCCCTTGCCCGATCTGATCGGCGCGTCGTGGCGATCGGGGAAATGGGTTTAGACTTCTATAAAGCGGATAACCAAGAGCAGCAAAAACAGGTGTTTTGGACGCAATTAGAAATCGCCCATCGTCTCGATAAACCCGTGATTATCCACTGTCGGGATGCCTCCCCGGTCATGCGGGAGGAAATCATCGCCTTTCGGCAACAAGTGGGCAAAATTCGCGGCGTGATGCACTGCTGGACGGGCAACCCCGAAGAAACTCAATGGTTTTTAGCTCTGGGTTTTTACATCAGCTTTAGCGGCATTGTCACCTTCAAAAACAGTAAAACCGTGCAAGCTGCCGCCCAAATAGTCCCTAGCGATCGCCTACTAATCGAAACCGATTGCCCCTTTCTCTCCCCCAATCCCCACCGCGGTAAACCCTGTGAACCCTCTTTCGTCTTCCATGTGGCCGAAACCGTCGCCCGTCTGCGCGGCGTTTCCCTCGAAACCCTAGCCGAACAAACCACCCAGAACGCCCGCCACTTATTTCAACTCCCCAGTTAAAAAACATAGTTTATTAGACAGGAGAAAGGAGACAGGAGACAGAAATAACTGAACCCTGAACACTGCTCACTGATATCCGACCGTCGCTATCGTGTCATCAGCCCTTGTAACCATAATGAACAATCTTACCTTTAATCTCTTACCCGACCTCATCGAAATCCAACACTCCAGTTTTCGGTGGTTTTTGGAAGAAGGACTAATCGAGGAACTGAACAGCTTTTCCCCCATCAGCGACTATACAGGTAAATTAGAACTACATTTCCTCGGCCAGGACTACAGACTCAAAGAACCGAAATACAACGTCGATGAGGCCAAACGACGCGATAGCAGCTATTCCGTTCAGATGTACGTTCCCACCCGTTTAATCAACAAAGAAACGGGAGAAAACATCGAACAGGAAGTCTTTATCGGCGATTTACCCCTGATGACCGAACGGGGAACCTTTATCATTAACGGGGCCGAACGAGTCATCGTCAATCAGATCGTCCGTTCCCCCGGTGTTTACTACAAAGCCGAAATCGACAAAAACGGTCGCCGTACCTACTCCGCTTCCCTGATTCCCAACCGAGGAGCCTGGTTAAAATTTGAAACCGACAAAAACGGCTTAGTCTGGGTCAGAATCGACAAAACTCGCAAATTATCCGCCCAAGTTCTCCTGAAAGCGATCAGATTGAGCGATAACGAAATCTTTGACTCCCTACGCCATCCCGAATTCTACCAAAAAACCCTCGACAAAGAAGGCAATCCCACCGAAGAAGAGGCCCTCCTCGACCTGTACCGCAAACTACGCCCCGGGGAACCTCCCACCGTCACCGGCGGACAACAACTACTCGAATCGCGCTTTTTTGACAATAAACGCTACGATCTCGGTCGCGTTGGTCGTTATAAACTCAACAAAAAACTACGTCTCAACGTCCCCGATAACCAGCGCGTTCTGACCACCACCGACATCTTATCGGCGATCGACTACCTAATTAACCTCGAATTCGACATCGGCAACACCGACGACATCGACCACCTCGGCAACCGTCGCGTCCGTTCCGTGGGTGAACTGCTCCAAAACCAAGTGAGAGTAGGTTTAAACCGCTTAGAAAGAATCATTCGGGAACGGATGACCGTCAGCGAATCCCAAAACCTCACCCCCGCTTCCCTAGTCAACCCGAAACCCCTAGTAGCAGCGATTAAAGAATTCTTTGGTTCCTCGCAACTCTCCCAGTTCATGGATCAAACCAATCCCCTAGCGGAATTGACCCATAAACGCCGCATTTCCGCCCTTGGACCCGGCGGTCTCACCCGGGAACGGGCCGGTTTTGCCGTGCGCGACATTCACCCCTCCCACCACGGCCGCATCTGTCCGGTGGAAACCCCAGAAGGTCCCAACGCTGGTTTAATCGGTTCCCTGGCCACCTACGCTCGCGTCAACGACTACGGTTTTATTGAAACCCCCTGTTATGCGGTGGAAAATGGCCGAGTCCGCTACGATCTCCCCGTTAAATACCTCACCGCCGACGAAGAAGACGATCTCAGAGTCGCACCGGGAGACGTGGCCACCGATGAAAATGGTTATATCCTCGGCGAAACTATCCCCGTGCGCTATCGGCAGGAATTCTCCACCACCTCCCCCGAACAAGTGGACTACGTTTGTGTTTCCCCCGTGCAAATTGTCTCGGTGGCCACTTCCCTGATTCCCTTCCTCGAACACGACGACGCTAACCGCGCCCTCATGGGTTCTAATATGCAACGACAAGCGGTTCCCCTGCTGCGTCCCGAACGTCCGCTTGTGGGTACCGGATTGGAAGCACAGACCGCTCGCGACTCCGGCATGGTCATCGTTTCCCGTACCAATGGGGTCGTTTCCTACGTCGATGCTAACCGGATTCGCATCAAAGTGGCGGATGAAGACAAAGAGATTTTCGGCAAGAGCGAGATCGAGTACGAAATTCAGAAATATCAACGCTCTAACCAAGATACCTGCTTAAATCAGCGTCCTTTGGTCTATCAAGGTGAACAGGTCGTCCCCGGACAGATCCTCGCCGATGGTTCCGCCACCGAAGGAGGAGAAATCGCCCTCGGCCAGAATATTCTCGTCGCCTATATGCCCTGGGAAGGCTATAACTACGAAGACGCGATTTTAATCAGTGAAAGACTGGTGGCACAAGATGTCTATACCAGTATCCACATTGAAAAATACGAAATCGAAGCCCGTCAAACTAAACTCGGACCAGAGGAAATCACCAGGGAAATTCCCAACGTCGGTGAAGATGCCCTGCGAAACCTCGATGAACGCGGCATTATTCGCATCGGTGCTTGGGTAGAAGCCAGCGATATCCTCGTGGGAAAAGTCACCCCGAAAGGCGAATCAGACCAACCCCCCGAAGAAAAACTACTGCGGGCAATTTTCGGCGAAAAGGCACGGGATGTACGGGATAACTCCCTCCGCGTCCCCAACGGCGAAAAAGGTCGGGTAGTGGATGTGCGCGTATTTACCCGCGAACAGGGGGATGAATTACCCCCCGGGGCCAATATGGTGGTACGGGTTTACGTTGCCCAAAAACGCAAAATCCAAGTGGGCGATAAAATGGCGGGTCGTCACGGCAATAAAGGGATTATTTCTCGGATTCTGCCCCTAGAAGATATGCCCTACCTCCCCGATGGTCGTCCCGTCGATATCGTTCTCAATCCCCTGGGGGTTCCCAGTCGCATGAACGTCGGTCAGGTGTTTGAATGTTTACTGGGTTGGGCCGGCGAAAATTTGGGCGTGCGCTTTAAGATTACTCCCTTTGATGAAATGTATGGGGAAGAAGCCAGCCGTTTAACCGTCCACGGATTGCTAGAAAATGCCTCGAAAAAACCCAATCGCGATTGGGTGTTCAAGGAAGAACACGCAGGTAAAGTCACGGTTTACGATGGTCGCACCGGCGAACCCTTTGACCGTCCCGTTACCGTCGGTATGGCCTATATGTTAAAACTGGTTCACCTAGTTGATGATAAAATTCACGCCCGTTCTACCGGTCCCTACTCCTTGGTTACTCAGCAACCCTTGGGCGGTAAAGCTCAACAGGGGGGTCAACGCTTCGGAGAAATGGAAGTCTGGGCCCTGGAGGCCTACGGGGCAGCCTATACCTTGCAGGAATTGCTCACGGTGAAATCTGATGATATGCAAGGACGAAATGAGGCCTTAAATGCGATCGTAAAAGGCAAGCCGATTCCCCGCCCAGGTACGCCAGAATCCTTTAAGGTTTTGATGCGAGAATTGCAATCCCTCGGCCTCGATATCGCCGTTCACAAGGTGGAAAATGCCCCCGATGGTACTTCCCGCGATGTGGAGGTGGATCTGATGGTCGATGTCGGTCGTCGCGCCCCCTCTCGCCCCACCTACGAATCTTTAACCACGGAAGACTTTGAGGAAGAAGAATCGGAAGTGTAATTTCAGTTATCAGTGAGCAGTAATCAGTAATCAGTGAGAAGTCAGGAGTCAGTAGTCAGGAGACAGGAGAGAATTTTCCAGGAAAAAGCAAAAAAAAGGACAGTAAAGTAAAAATTTGCCTATTCCCTATTCCCCGTTCCCTATTCCCTGTTCCCTTTTCTAACTGAATGCTGAAAGCTGAATGCTGATAGCTAATAGCTGTTTACTTGTTACTGGGATCGAGATGTTTTATAACCAAACTGTTGACAAAGGAAAACTGAAAAAACTGATCGCTTGGGCCTATCAAAACTACGGTTCGGCGCGCTGTTCACAAATGGCCGATGAATTGAAAAACCTCGGGTTTCGTTTCGCCACCAAGGCAGGGGTTTCTATTAGTGTGGATGATTTAACCGTACCGCCGGCTAAACGACAGATGATCGAAAGTGCCGAACAGGAAATCCGGCAAACCGAACAGCGTTATGTGCGCGGGGAAATCACCGAAGTGGAACGCTTCCAAAAAGTAATTGACACTTGGAATAGTACATCTGAATCACTTAAAGATGAAGTAATTCGCAACTTCCAAGTCACCGATCCCCTCAACTCCGTCTATATGATGGCTTTCTCTGGGGCGCGGGGTAATATGAGCCAAGTGCGTCAGTTAGTGGGAATGCGGGGATTAATGGCTAATCCCCAAGGGGAAATTATTGACCTCCCGATTAAGACTAACTTCCGGGAAGGATTGACCGTTACCGAATACGTTATTTCCTCCTACGGGGCCCGCAAAGGTTTAGTTGATACCGCCCTACGGACGGCAGATTCCGGTTATCTGACCCGTCGTCTAGTGGATGTGTCCCAAGATGTCATCGTCCGCGAGGCCGATTGTGGCACCAATCGTTACATCGAATTAACTGCTATGACCGATGGCGATCGCGTGTTAATTCCCTTAAGCGATCGCCTATTAGGTCGTTCCTTGGCCGAAGATGTGGTGGTCAAGGGAGAAGTGATCGCCACCCGCAACCAGATTATCGATGATGAAACCGCCGAAAAACTGGGCAAACTGGTCGATAAAATCAAAGTCCGCAGCCCCTTAACCTGTGAAGCAGCCCGCTCGGTTTGCCAAACCTGTTACGGTTGGAGTCTGGCCCACGGTCATCCAGTGGATATGGGGGAAGCAGTGGGAATTATTGCCGCCCAATCGATCGGGGAACCGGGGACTCAGTTAACCATGCGTACCTTCCACACCGGGGGCGTATTTACCGGAGAAGTGGCCCGGCAAGTGCGGAGTCCCTTCGAGGGAACCGTGCGTTTTCTGCCGGGGTTAAGTATCCGTAACGTGCGAACTCGCCACGGGGATGAACGGGATCAGGTGGAGGCCCCGGGGGAAATTAAATTAACACCCAAGGATAAAACTAAAGAAACCGTCACCTACTCTTTGACTCCGGGGTCGCTGCTATTTGTCACCGATGGCGCAACGGTAAGCGAGGAACAGTTACTAGCGGAAATTACCTCCGATAAAGTCCAAAAATCGACAGAAAAAGCCACAAAAGACGTAACCAGTGACTTAGCTGGCGAGGTGCTATTCTCCCAATTAGTCCCAGAGGAAAAAACCGATCGCCAAGGCAATACCACCCGCATCGCCCAACGGGGGGGATTACTATGGATTCTCTCCGGAGAAGTGTATAACTTGCCAACCGGGGCCGAACCTGTGGTCAGTAACGGCGATCAAGTGCAAGTGGGGGATGTTCTGGCGGAAACTAAGCTGGTATCCACTAACGGCGGTTTGGTGCGTTTAGCCCCCAATAGCCGGGAAATCGATATCGTCACCGCTTCTGTGTCTTTGGATCAGGCCGAGGTAAAAGTAGAAAGTAGTGCCGGTCGGGAACAGTTTATTATTCATACGGGAGATGGTCAAAGCTTCCTACTGAAAACTACTCCGGGGACAAAAGTACAGAATCATGCCATTGTCGCTGAGTTAATCGATGATCGCTATCAAACCCACACCGGCGGGATGATTAAATACGTCGATATCGAAGTCGCCAAAGGCAGCCGCAAACAGGGTTATGAAATCACCAAAGGCGGCACGATCCTCTGGATTCCCGAAGAAACCCACGAAGTCAATAAAGATATCTCCCTCTTACAGGTGGAAGATGGGCAGTATGTGGAAGCAGGAGAAGAAGTGGTTAAAGACATCTTCTGTAACTCTAGCGGTGTGGTGGAAGTCATCCAGAAAAATGACATCCTCCGGGAGATTATTGTCAAACCGGGGCTGTTATTTATGGATCTCGAACCAGAATCCTCCGGAATTGCCCAAGAACAGTTAATTTACCCGGGGACACAGTTGACTCCCGAAGTGACGATCGAAGAGTTACGGCAAGCGGAATGGGTGGAAACTAACGAGGGTTTGGGGTTACTGCTGCGACCAGTACAGGAGTTCACCGTAGAAGACCAATCCACTTCTCCCACCCAGGGTTCCGCTAACCAAGAAGGAGGACGACATATCGAACTGCGATCGGTGCAGCGCATTTTCTTTAAAGACGGGGAAAGAGTTAAATCCGTCGAGGGTTGTCAACTGATCAGCACCCAATTAGTCCTAGAAATTTCTAGCGAAGAACCAGAAGCGGTCTCCCATCTGACGGCCGATATCGAGTTAGAACCGATCCCGCAGGGAGCCGCGAAGCGGTGCGAGGACAGGGATTGTCAACGTTTACAGTTAGTTATTCTCGAATCCCTGGTGCTGCGTCGCGATAGTGATAATGATCCTTTAGGGGGTAATAGTCATACTCGCGTTCTCGTCCAAGATGGCGATGAAATTCCACCGGGGGCAGTGGTGGCCCGGACAGAAATCCAGTGTAAGGAAGCTGGAGAAATTCGCGGAATTCGCAAGGGAAGCGAAGCGGTACGCCGTCTTTTAATTGTCAGTGACCGTGACGAGTTTATTCTCCCGCTCGCCGTTGCTCCCACCGTCAAAGCCGGGGATCTGGTAATCGCCGAAGCTGAGATCGCTGCCGGAGTTTTAGCCCCCAATTCCGGTCAAGTGCTGGCCGTTGACCAAACCACCACCGGCTATGAAATCCGTCTGCGTAAGGCCCGACCCTACCGAGTATCGGCGGGGGCGATTCTGCACATCGACGAGGGAGATCTGGTCCAACGGGGCGATAATTTGGTGCTGTTGGTGTTTGAGCGCTCGAAAACCGGGGATATCATTCAAGGTTTACCCAGAATCGAAGAACTGCTCGAAGCCCGCAAACCGAAAGAGGCTTGTGTCCTAGCACGCAAACCAGGAGTTTGTCAAGTGGAGTACCAAGATTCTGAGATTGTCGATATTAAGGTGGTCGAGGATGACGGCACAATCAGTGAATATCCGCTTTTAGGCAGTCAAAACCCTCTGGTGAGCGATAATCAGCGTATCGATGTGGGTCAGGCGTTAACCGATGGTCAGGCTAATCCCCACGAGATTTTAGAGGTGTTCTTTAATTATTATGTGGATAGCTTGGGCAGTTACGAGGCAGCCCTGAAGGCCTTGGAAAAAACCCAGATGTTCCTCGTTGATCAGGTACAGTCGGTTTACCAATCCCAGGGGATCGATATTGCCGATAAACACATCGAAGTGATCGTGCGTCAGATGACCTCTAAGGTGCGGATCGATGACGGCGGTGATACCAGTATGTTACCCGGGGAATTGTTGGAATTGCGACAGGTGGAGACGGTAAACGAAGCCATGTCAATCACCGGTGGGGCGGCGGCTAAATATACGCCTGTATTACTGGGGATCACCAAGGCCTCCTTGAATACCGATAGCTTTATCAGTGCCGCCTCCTTCCAAGAAACCACCCGCGTCCTCACGGAAGCGGCGATCGAAGGTAAGTCCGACTGGTTACGGGGTCTCAAGGAAAACGTGATTATCGGTCGTCTGATTCCGGCGGGTACTGGCTTCAATTCCCACGAAAACATGGCTGGGATCAGCGATTACACCCCCCCAGAGGAGGAATATAACTACAACAACAATCGTGGTTATTACGCTGCCCCCGGCAGTCCAGGTTTCCCTCCTCGTCCCGGTTTCGGCGATAGTAGTGACGATAGCGATATGATTCTTGACGATCAAACCGCTCGCGCCTACGCTGAGGGTGATGAGGTCGATTTAGAGGATGATGAAATGGCTTTCCTCTCCTCCCGCGGCAGCAGTCGCTTCAGTCGCCAACCCATCAGCGACAGCTGGTCAGAAGCCGATGAGGAAGGGGAGGAGGACGATTTCGAGGAGGATTACGAGGAAGAATAATCGTCTGTGGAGATATTACAAGGAGGAGTGGCGGGAAAAACCCCGATTATTCCCAAAAAATCCCCTCCTTCTCTCCCCAAACTCCCTAGGGTTGGCTGAATAAATATGAAATATAGACGAGGTAAGGGTTTTAGGGTTTTGTTTGGCGAAACAGGTGCAAGATTTTGAGAGAATCGTGCTTCAAAACCTTGCATCTTCATCGACCTGCGTCCTGTACGGGCGAAGCATTCGGGCATAACCTATCGCTGAAACCGTAGATTTCCTATCCGAATGCTTCGCTCCTACTTTTCCCCCTAACTCACCAGAGTTTGCCAATAAGAGAAGGCTGCCTTTTCTGTCAACCAGAAAGGAGACAAAGTTAAGATTTGAAGAATTTTCTCTCAAGTCGGGATGACAGGATTTGAACCTGCGGCATCCTGCTCCCAAAGCAGGCGCGCTACCAAGCTGCGCTACATCCCGAAGTAAACTCCTCTTTTAGTATAGCCTAAGAGTCGCATTCTTAATCGGGATACCAAAACATCCCTTTGATGCCTTCGGGATCGAGAACAAAACCTAGACGACGATAGAAATCCACCACCTGCGGATCGGCGAAAAGAGTTATATTACTGATGTCCTCACCCCGCAACTTCCTGATCATAAATTTCATTAATGCTTTACCAAAACCCTTACTTTGATAGTGAGGATGAACAACCACATCCCAGACCGTAGCATTAAAAGCGTGATCGGAAGTGGCACGAGCAAAACCCACTAAACGACGGCGATTACCTCGCACTTCCCACATCGACACTACCAAAAAACTACATTCGATCGCCTTTTTAACTTTGCGTAAAGGACGACGGGCCCAACCTACCGAGTCACAAAGTTCTTCTAACTCATATAGATCTAGCTCTCGATCGGTACTAAAAAACACTTGCGTTTGTCCGAGGTCATTCTGGGCAACCTCTACCAAGTCTCCCGAATAGTCAGGTAATGCAGTGACTTCCGAGCTATTAAACAATCTTTTCCAAAAAACCATGCTAGGGGGCTACCGCCTCAATATTATCCTTTTAGCCTAGTATACTTTATCATAAATGTCAGGTGAAGACCGTTCGGCGCTTCGACTGAGGGTTCGACAAAAGCTCGCCGGCTTTTCTAGGTCCTGTGTGAGGATGGTATAATGACAATACAGGACAGGAGGTGGGTTATGGGGATAAATTTTGAGCAACTCCTCGATTTACCAAATGTAACAGTGGTCAATTATCAAAAAATTGACGAGACAATTTTCCTAAAGCTGGCTCTTTTAAATGAAACAATTGAATGTCCGAATTGCCATCAAATCTTGGACAGAATCAATCAGACAGAGTATAATCTAGTCAGAGATTTATTAATATTAGGCAGTCGGGTATATTTAGAAGTACCACGCCACCAGTTTCATGGTCAAAAGTGCCAAAAGTATATGAGCAAAAGATTGAGTTTTATGAGATTAAGACAGCCTCACACAATTCGCTATGAATCGATGATTTATGAGAGAGTAAAAAATTGTAGTATCGAAGAAATAAGTCGAGAAGAAGGGTGAGGATGGGAAGAAGTTGAGTTAATATTTAATCACTGTGCTAAAGAACTAGAAAAGGAAGAGTGGGAAGCACCAGAACGAATAAGCTTAGATGAGTTTAGTAACTTAAAAGGACGAGCTTAATAAATTGAGAAAGTTAATGGAGGTGCATGAGAAAGGATTACCCCATTTATTATCGAGTCGATGGATGCGTACTCGGAACTCGCTTTTTCTTTGATTCGACTCAACCCTGGAAAACACCAAGATTTTTCTAGAGGTCTAACGGCTATGCGCTTTATCCAGCAAGCCTTTTAGTCGCTCTGTCACCCCTTGAACTTGCTCCCACTGCCGTCACTTTACCAACGATTATCGCCTCAAATGTAGTGTACAAGCCAAGATCGCCAACACCGAACAAGCGATCAACTGCGGCGATTATTTTCCCAGGGCCTAGTGGGTCATAATACCGAAAAGCTTTTCGAGATGGCGCGAAATTTGCTAGTCTAGGCTAAATAGGTCTGAAATAATATAGAAACGTGGATACAATTATTGGTCGGGGCAAAACAGCCCGTAGAGCTTACGGTATCGATGAAATCGCACTTGTACCCGGAGTGCGAACCCTCGATCCTAGTTTAGCCGATACCCGTTGGTCTCTCGGCAATATCGAGCGGGAAATCCCGATTATCGCCAGTGCTATGGATGGGGTGGTCGACACTAAAATGGCCGTCCTTCTCTCCGAGTTGGGGGCGCTAGGGGTATTAAACCTCGAAGGTATTCAAACCCGTTACGAGGATCCTAACCCGATTCTCGATCGCATTGCTGCGGTCGGCAAAGCAGAGTTCGTCGGTTTAATGCAGGAACTCTACGCAGAACCGATTAAACCGCAACTAATCGAGCTTCGTATCCAAGAAATTCAAGAAAAAGGCGGTATTGCAGCAGTTAGCCTCACCCCTGCCGGTGCCGTCAAATACGGTGCTATCGTCGCCGAAGCAGCGGCCGATATTCTCTTTGTCCAAGCAACCGTTGTTTCCACTGCCCATTTATCCCCGGAAGCTATCACCCCCCTCGATCTAGTGCAACTGTGCCAAGAAATGCCCATTCCCGTGGTTTTGGGTAACTGCGTCACCTACGAAGTCGCCCTTAACCTGATGAAAACCGGGGCAGCCGGGGTTTTAGTCGGTATCGGTCCCGGGGCTGCCTGTACTTCTCGCGGCGTTTTAGGGGTGGGAGTTCCCCAAGCCACTGCTGTGGCCGATTGTGCCGCCGCTAGGGACGATTTTTTCCAAGAAACCGGTAAATACGTCCCCGTTATTGCCGATGGCGGCATTATTACCGGCGGTGATATCTGCAAATGTATCGCCTGTGGCGCCGATGCAGTGATGATTGGTTCCCCCATTGCCCGGTCCGTGGAGGCACCGGGCCGCGGTTTTCACTGGGGTATGGCCACACCTAGTCTGGTTTTGCCTCGTGGAACCAGGATTAGTGTGGGCAGTACGGGAACTATTGCCGAAATCCTTGTAGGACCGGCAAAATTAGATGATGGTACTCATAACCTCCTGGGGGCACTGAAAACCAGTATGGGAACTTTAGGTGCTAAGAACTTAAAGGAAATGCAGCAGGTGGAAGTGGTTATTGCCCCCTCGCTGCTGACGGAGGGTAAAGTCTATCAAAAGGCCCAGCATTTAGGTATGGGTAAATAAAAGTTATCAGTGAACAGTGATCGGTTATCTGCTTTTCGTGGCAGTTTTTGATTTGTGCCGGAGATGGGTTTTCTGCTTGGGATGACCATCCCCTTCAGGTTCGGTTCTACCGACTCCCACTATCTCAAAAAACTGTTAAATTGGAAGAACCAAAAGGATAGTTTATAAAAAAATTGAGTTAAGGAGATCAAAAGTGTATAGAGAAAACGATCGCCCTCACAATTTATTCGGTACCGATAGTGAATTTTCTGAGAGTTTGTGGCAGTATGTGCAGACCTTAAGTCCGGAGACAATCGCCCAACTCTCGAAACCAGAGTCCCAAGAGGTTTTTCAAGTGATGGAACGCAACATTATCGGACTTTTAGGCAACCTTCCTTCCGAACATTTCGGCGTCACTATCAGTACCAGTCGCGAACATCTGGGCCGGTTATTAGCCTCGGCAATGATGAGTGGTTACTTTCTCCGCAATGCTGAACAGAGAATGAATTTTGAAAAATCCCTCGCTACTCTCCAGAGCGGTTCTAGCGATGTTTAAAGTTTAGCGGTATTTATTTGGAAAGGGAAAAAGGGGCAATCAGATATCAGTTATCAAATTTTAGTTATAGCGGTTTTCAGTCTAATAAGGTATAGTAAATCCCTTGATAGATCGGCGTTTCAGCGTTTCAATCGGGACTCACTTCTATGAAAACCGCTATATTTTTTGTTTCATTAATTAGCCATTTTTCTAACAAAGATGACAAGATAACTTTGATCTGACTGATAACTGATAACTGATAACTGATAACTGATTAAAGACAGTTTTGCTGCCAGAGTAGTTCTTTTTCGATTCCTTGTTTTTCTCCGGGGGGGACAGTCCTTTCCCGCATAATATAAAGTTGCAGGGATTTAATCTGTTGATCACCACCGTGCTGCTGATTCCAGTTTTGACAGAGATACTGACCAAACTCTCCATAAACTGACCGACCGATAGCTCGATTAAGATTAATAAAATATACCCGCCACTGCATGGTTTTATACAAACGATTGCGATCGCTATCCGTCGGTTTATCCCAAATTACCGGCTGTCCTTCTCTAAATATATCTACCGTGGAACCATCGGCTAATTGACTGACTGCCACAAACCAAGCATCATCGCGAGGGGGGCTAGGGGAGAAAATAGTCCAATATTGGTCTAAACGGGTAACTCTTGCCAGAATATCAATTGTATTAAAAGTACGACGGGTGAGCAAGCGATCAAGAGACTGAATTAGAGGTGTATTTAAATCGCCTCTATCGACCGATTGCCGGACAAAACTGCGTAAATTCCAGATACTGGTCAACAAGAAGAAGAAAATTACCAAAATATTTAAAGGTAAAGAGGATTTAATCGTCAGGGGACGAAACTTGAGAGGTTTGGTGAAATTGCCCATAAAACGACGATGGGAGGCAATCCACTCATAAATTCTCGTTCCCAGGGTCATGAGGGGCGGTAAACGCAAAATTGGCGCTAAAAACCAGAAAATCGGCGAAAGACTGACAATATAAACCAATGCTGACCATTTAAACCGACGTTTTCCCTGCCAATCTTCCACCACCCAAGAATTTTGGGCCACCATATCCTCGTATATTGAGGGGTTATCCTGCGCGACTAACAGGGGAGTGCCGGGTAAAATGAGAAAAGTGCGGAGAAGATGAACAACTTTCTTGCAAAATCCACAATCTCGATCATAATTAATCCTTAAACCTTCTCTTTCTGGGTTTATTATCCGTTTTTGTCCCCAATCCCAGACTAAGCTAGGGATGATCGGCAACCAATAGGTAACACTCAAGAAAGGGAAAACCCCTAAATGTAGAATCAGTGCAAAAACCGTATGCAAGAAAATAAAGGAAACTACGGCGATTATTTTAAATAAACTATTGCGAAAGGGAACAAACATCAATAGCGGACCGAACCATTCAAAGCCTAGGGCTGAAATTGTCAGGAATTTGAGGAATTGCTGCGGTAAAGTCAGTAAAAAACTCCCGAAAGCGGTAGCGTATTGATCGTAACTAAGAGAGTAATAAACGGCCGTACCGTCGGGCCACCAAGTCTCACTTTTAAGTTTAAAGACCACTGACCACATATATATGTAACACACCTGTATCATAAAAGCCACCGTGGCGGCCGAAACTACGCGCTTGGGTAGGGGGTTGGGATTGGTGTTTAAGGCACTTTCCACGGAATAACAGGCACCGAGGGGTAAAAACATCGCCCAGAATAATACTGCCCGGATTACGTCATCGGCGGCAAATAGTAACAGGGGGTTGCGATGATGTAAAGAGACGATTAGCACCCAAGTGGCGATCGTGGCTAAACGGGTATGATAGCCAATTAAAAGCAATAATGCGATCGCTATAGCGACAATAAACAGGATACTCTGCACCAGTACCGAGTCACTGAGAGCAAAAATCGACCAGTAAAAAGGACTAGCAGAAACTTTCGATAAGCTTCCTAGGGGTAAAACCCCTAATTCGCTGTAATGGGCAGTTACTTGGCTAAAACGAACCGATAAATCCACTAAAACCACTAACGCCAAGGCAATGCGAAATAAAGCCAGCGATCGCAGGTCAAACCCGAAAATCTCTGCCAGTCTTTGTCTAAATGATTTTGTCATTATCGCCATAGGATGATGATTCCCTCCACTTCTTCAATAAACCTACTTTATAGCAAGTAAAAAGGCCAAAGGCAAAAGAAAGCTGTCAGTATTCTCCGAGTCAGTATTCTCCGAGTCAGGACTGATCGTTCGCTCAATTTTTCGGGAGTGAAGGAGTAAAATCGGTTGAAAGACTTGCCCCGTAAAGAGTAGAGCGAAACCAGCGACTTCAATAGACCTCTTGCATAATTTTTTTATTGTATAGTAGAAGGCTTGGCTTTTTTCTCGATTTTTAGATGGAAGTGGAAAAAAGAATAAAATGTGATCTTAGGTCAGAAAATCATCTATACTTTTGCTATGTTTATTAGCAAAAATATGGATGATCGAAACTGATCAGACGAACAATTCAAACGCCGTTTCGGTCTGTATAAACAAACCTACAGAAAGATGGTAGAATCAGTAAAAAGTTCTGTGTCTTTTGGGGGAAAGGTAGGAATCATGATTTTAGTTTATTTAAAAAAATAGAGTCCGTTTTCATCCTTTAACTACCAGCATAGAAGACCGTGTTTATCAGGGAATAGCTGCATACCATAGTAATAGTTATACACCGAAAAAGAAACCGAAAAATAGAAAATTAACAGAGTTAGAAAAGGAGTATAACAAGGCTTTAGCCAAAGAAAGGATTATCATTGAACCTATAAATAGTCAACTCAAATCTTGAAAATTTTATCCTGTAAATATCGGAATCGTCGTCGAAGATGTAGTTTAAGAGTTAACCTGTTGGCGGCTATTTATAACTATGAGTTAGGGATAGGTGTAGCAGCTTCTTAAAAGTTGCCAAACATTAATCAAGTCAAGGAGAATTTATTCTCAATTTTTATAATTGAGATAGTTTGTGCCGCTTAAATAAAGAGGTTTTGACAACCAAATTAAAGCAGCTCTAAAGAGTTTTGAGTTAAAAGTTAAACTTCAGGTTTTTATTCAGAACAAATGCACTAACTAATTTTCTCAAAAAAATTAGTTAACCCACCACTATAACACATAATTAATTTGCAAGAGTTCTAGTAATCAGTCATCAGTCGTTAGCGATCAGTCATCAGCGATCAGCATTCAGCTATCAACTTGTTATTTCTTGGGTTATGGCCATTGAAGCTGTTCTAGCTTCAATGGTTAAGATTCTAGAAATCGTTTGTTCCCTAGCTAAAACTCGCATTAACCTGATAAGAACTCAAATCTCCCTCGACAAAGAAGCTGAGGCCGTAGCGACCCGGTGTTAAATTCAAGGATAATCGAACTGGCAGAGCCAGCGCTTCGCTCCCACCGTATTCAACCGAACCGACGACGGTGGCGACACCCTTACTATCGAATCGGACTAACTCGGTGATCACGTTGGGGTCGGTGGCGAGTTCCAAACGAAGGTTACGCGAAGTCCTGAATCTGAGTCTGTCCACACTATCCCAAACGCCACGGCAATTAGTTTCCCCTAAATGACCGTCAACGCCGAAGCTTTTTCCCGTCCTCGCGGTTCCCAGATCGATCGCCCCGCCCCATTCCCGACTCAGAGCCAGTCTGGCATAAATCTCGCCGTCCATTCCAGTAATGATGTCTCTGTTCATAAGACCTCTTGCATAAATCCGAAAACAAACGATAGAAACAATAATGGGAGGGACTTTCAGTTAATTATTTATTAGTAGTTGATAATCTTCAAAAATGTTGCTGTACAAGGATCGACTTAATATAAACTACCGATTCCGTCGTCGCCATTCCCAGGGGGGCATCGGGTTTCCCCCGAAAATTCCCTTGCGATTCGAGGGAGTTTCCTTAAAAGCCCTCTCGATTTCATTCCAGCTTGGACAGTCAGCCTTGAATCGATCATAAGCCCAAACCATACCGTCCTTCACCTGCTGAAGTTGAACTAGCTGACCCCCTGCGTACACCTCGGCCACGGTACGCCCGAAGCGATCTGGCTTCGCCAGCGCTCCGCTCCCGGTATTGTAAAGTATCCACAGCATTGATAGTGACTTGGTTATTTGCCCGGTTGATGAGCGATCGCAGTTATAAAAACCTCAAAAAGTGATCGCGGATCAGTTGAAGGTCAAAAAAAAGCGATCACAGATTAAATTATTGGGGATGAAGCGCAACCGTAGGAAGCTGGCTATTTGTCATTGGTCGATTTTTGAGATGGGTCTTCAAATCCCCATTTTTTCCACTCCTCCCCAATTTGCTCCCCAATTTGCTCCCCAATTTCCTTCTTAATTCCGCACCATCCGTTTTTAATATTTTGTTTTTGCTTTTCCGTTAGTTGCCAAGACAGAGGTGGTTTATTTTCACCATTTTTACCATTCTTTGGAAAAAAGATAGGACAATATGCGATCTTTACTTGATTTTTCCATCGCTGTTGAAGAAGTTCTACTTCAGTAGAAACTCGAGACAACTGGGTAGTATCACGGACGCTGAATAAGGTCAGTAAAGGACCTATTATCGCCTGCCACCAACCTCCACCGCCACTCTCATTTTTGGAGGGTTCAGTCTTAGGAAAAGCATTAATTTGTAACAAAAGAACTCGTTTAATGTTAAGTCCTTTGTTGGGTTCTAGCCATTCATTGAGCCATTCCACCATCGTCACCACACCAGAATTGTCGAAATAGCCACCATCAGCAATATGATAATTCCCCTTCCCTTTCCCCTTCTGGTTTTTATTTTCACCAACATAGCGAGAAATAGGCGATACATAAGAAAAAGTTGCTGAGAGCCTTGCGGCTGTGACAACATCAATGTCATATCCCGCATAAAGGGTGTTAAAATCCACTGATTTGTTGCTACTAGGTTTACAAAAAGTCATCGGTGAAATTAGAAATCGACGACCATCTTCAACCAGAGTCGCATTGAAAATAGGGATGGGAATTTTACCATTTAAAATTTGTTCGCTCCAAGTAGATAAAAATTGTTTGCTATTGGGATTTTTTAACTCTCCTTGCCAATCTGTTTCTATTACTTTTCCCCGATCGCACATTTTAGGAGCGAGAAAAGGAAGCCCAATAATGCGCCATAAATCAGGATAAGCTAATCCCCAACCTACCGCATCCAAACTATCTTCAGTAGCACTCTTAAAGATATTTTCAAACTCCTTAGACTCAGGATATCCTTTATCGGCAAAGCGATCAAGATAATACATCGTTCCAACTGAACCACCTGAAACAGAGCTAATAAAACCAATTGACTTGGTAAACGAATTACCTAGCATATCTTGTAATCCCGTCAGGACTTGAACTATCCAGCCTGCGGCTTGAATGCCGCCCCCACTCGCACAGACAACTACTAAGGTCTTTTCCTTTTCTTCTTCTTGATACTCGAGTCGTTTTTCTATTGCCTTTTTGAAATCCTTGGGATCGTATTTGTTTGCCTCATTTAAGTTTAATTCAAAAAAGTGATCCACCTTAAACAGCGCATACATCAAAGCAACAATAACCACAAAGAGCAGAAAGACAGGAACGCGATAGTAATCGAAATAGAAGGTTAGGCTTCCAGACAAGGGTGCTATCATCATGATGATTAGCATCACATACATTAGGGCAGCCGCTTCTTTTTTCTTGTCGGATGGTTGAGATTGTGGCTGAAATTTCCAACCAATGATGCCATAGACGATGAAGGCAACTATAAAAAAAGCGATGTTACTCAGATGACCTTCAAGGAATTGCTGTGGTTTTGGCTGTGTTCCTATAATATAGCCTTCAGTTTTATGTCTGGTAATGAATTCAACGAAACTAATGAGTAACTTATTGTTAGCAAAGTTAGTAAATATCCAGGTTTTCGTCTGAATCACTGCAAACAACAGCACCAAACTCAATAACACGCTGAAAATCACTCCTTGGATGGGATTCTTTTCTTTAATTTCCTCTTTTGAAAGCTTATAAGAGGTGAAGCAGATCGGTAAACTCAAAGCGATCGCCAACCCATATTGCCAGATGTCAGAAATTTCGAGCCACGGTGATAGTCCAAAACGATCTGGCGCACCTTTGAGAAGCATATAGGCATTAATAATGACCCCTATTGCCGCCATGTTTGCACTGACAATTACAGAGATAAGTTGCCACGGACCACGAAGAACAAATAAATTTCTCAGCATGGCTGGCAGCCATAAGGTAGCTATTAGAGGGAGTGTCACCAGCAGTAAACCCCAGAGAATAGGCGCACGCAAGAAAAAAAGATATTTCCAGAAAGAATCAGGAATGTGCCACCAAACCACTACAGCGATCGCAATTATGCCGATGCCGATGATGATCTGTGGAATGTAGTTTAGTTTCTGTTTTGAATTCGTAGTGTTCATGATTTTGTCCTATTTTCAAAGTGTTAAGTAGGTGGGTGGAATTAAATATAAGATGAACGTAGGTTGGGTTGAAGCATGAAACCCAACGCCCGTATAGTTTACGCTACCGCTAACCCATCCTACAAATAATTGTGCCTCCCTACTTAACCAGGCGATAGAGATGATTGACAGAGTGAAACTGCTGTTATGTAGTCTGCACCATTATTCCTGAAAATTCTCATTATCATTAACGATAAAAGTCTGGTGGTTGTGGTGGCTTTCCGCAGACATCTTTGATTTTTTTATTAACGTCTAATGATGAGAATGGGAGAGGTTGATTAAAATTATAATTTTGTTTTTGTTCTCCAGAAGATTCTTCTTCCTCAATTTCACCCTCACGGTTAATTATATACTGTTCAACTGCGTAACAGTGATCATAGTAAAGTAATTTAGCTTTATATTGCTCATAAGATTGCTTATATTCCTCATATTCCTCATCCTTCATTCTTGGCGGCTTCGGCGGCGGCGACGACAGTGACGACGGTTGATGTTGTTGTTGATGTTGTTGTTGATACAAAGTAGCTAATCCCATCGCCGTAGGGACAATAAAAGAATTTGTCAGTACGATGCTTTGGTGCTGGACACTTTGAGGAGAGTTTTTCCAACTGAACAGTTGACCAATGATTGGGACACCGCTAAATACTCCCTGCCAGATTGTCCCGATAACAGGGATATAGGTGCGTCCTCCATCTTCGGTGGTTTGACTGTTGAAGGTGGAAAGGGCAAAAATATCTAGAGTATTAACATAAACCCTCGTCGATACTGTATTCTGCTTAATGCGGGATAGGGGGCGCAGTCTTGTCGTTCCAGTGAACTGATCTGGCACAGGCTCTTTATCTTTTGTCGGTCCAGTAGTAAAATTAATATCTAGTTCGGCAGATGCACTGTTGCGTAACACTGAGGGAGTAATTTCCATTGAAACACCTGATGTTATTGCTCGCCATGCCGATGTATCTTTGCTGAGGGCAGCAATCAGACTTAACACTGGTGCACTAGGGACGGTATTGGCTCCAGCAGCAGCAGGGATTAACTCTTTAGAAAAATTATTGATCTCACTAGCTGTTTTGAACAATTCATCCAACCTTAGAGGGCCAGTCTCATCAAAGGCACTGACTGTTGTTGAGGTGACTGTCGATTTAATTCCATTTAAACCCTGTACGCTGGTTTTACCAACTTCTGCATAGGACACCTTCTTATAATCCCTCACGATGCTTTGGATTCTTGCTAAGGTGGGTTCAATGAATAACTCTTCTACGTCACGGTTGATAGCATGAACAATCGGCTGCAAAACTGAGTTCAGGGTTTCGGCAGATTGTTGCAAAGCTTCGGGATCAAAACCCGCCGGATTGTTCATTAGATTAGAGTACTGTAGGGCAAAATCCAGCACGGCTCTTCGTCTATTCAAGTTTTTGAGCAATACTTTTTCTCGATCTTTACTTTTAATTTCACAATTTTGATTTAAGTTTGAACTTTTTTCTTGTAGTAAACCCAATTGTATGTAGTTTCCAAATGGTATTTTCTGTTCTTTTTTTAAAGCTTCTATATAGGGTTTATAACGCTCTTCTTGAAAAAGTATATCAAGTTTTTTGGCGGCAGCCTTATTATTACAATAGGGATCTTTCGCCGCGTTGATGCGTAGTAAGATATCCATCATAGATAGGGAACGATCTTTATCTAATGCTGTCCGATATCCAAGAGTTTGTTGCAATAATGAGCTATAGCTCATTTTAGAATTGTCATCATCCGCATCGATATCGATATCGACATCTTTTGCAAACTCTTCAAACTTTTGATAAGTATATTGCAGTAATTGTTGAGTCGTATCAATTTCTTTGTTGACTTGGCGCATGACTTCAGCCAGTTTACCAGGGTTGCTGCTGGATATGAGTATTCCCCACATTTCCAGATTGACACTCTCACGGGGCAGATCTAAAATTGTAATGACTCGTTGCAATGCTTTTCTCTGTTCCTCGTTGCCATATAAAACAATAGTGTTATCACCTTGAGCTTCAATGACCGTACCTTTTATGCAAGGATTTTTAGATGCAATCTGAGCTAGTATCCCTTTAAGATCAGATGCGGAACGGATATAGTAGAGTTTCACGGATTGAGATGCTTGCTTGAATGATTTTTGTTGCGTATAGTCAAGATCTTCACATTTCGCCCCTCCTCCTTGAGGCTCACTAACTCTAATATTAATATCTGCGGTTTGAGCAGATACTTCCCCCCCAAAGCTTACAATCATACTGAGGCTTAGACCCAGAGCAAGCTGACGAGATAACTTTCTACGCGGGAATGACATGGATTGCTTAGAAATAGTGAACATGATTTTCTCCTGTAAAAAATTGAGTTTGTTTGGGAAGTTAAGCTCATTTGCTTTCCTTCTGCCCGTTAGTAGTAGTCAGCCAAACCGACCTATACACTTGAAGGTTAAATTCTAGAAATTCTTAGGTCTGGCAGGGGATACTGTAACCCACATTCCGCACCCTCAACTGTCACATAAGCTGTCCCCCGCCAGAGACTTGAGTAAAAATACTTAGCTGGTGAAGGTTTTCTCGGTGGCCGCTAGGGGGGCTTTGAGACCC
>SFCA01000163.1:0-7819 GCA_007095475.1 Microcystis aeruginosa Ma_QC_C_20070703_M131
GACTCTGTGTAAGACAGTACATGGTTTTTTAACTGTGGTATGCGACGGTGGTGGAAGCAGAAACTTAAATCGTGAGGTTTAGGAATCGCCGCACTTTTAGGGCGGCGAGGATGTCAAAACTCTAATCCTCGTGCTTTCCCCGGTCTTTTCCCAGGGCTGTGGGGCGACAGAGTGGAACCCGAAAGGAGGGAACGGTCAAGATACAATGCTAACCCTTACTCGCACTGACAACGGCAAATCCATCACCATGCAGGTCAATGACCTACTGCTACTGTCCCTCGACGAGAATCCCACTACCGGCTTTCAGTGGGCGCTTGATGGCGGCGGGGGCGATTTAGTGGAGCTGCAGTCCTCTGAGTATGTACCTGCCATAGAGTCGAAAGTCGGCGGGGGCGGTCAGAGAGTCCTGACCTTTAAAGCGCAACGGGCTGGGATAGGCCAACTAAAGCTTAAGCTCTGGCGAGAGTGGCAGGGAGAGCCGTCAGTTGTCGAACGATTTACTGTCACGCTCCAAGTCCGAGAGTAAAGGCTTCTCAGATAGTCAAGGGCTAGTGAGTAACGACTTAGGAGGAAAGGAAAAATGAGTGAAACATTTGTAATTCCCGCAATGGGATGGTTGCCCGACTATCCCGATATTCGTGATGTCACTTTTCAATCTGAACGCGTACCATCCAAACTGCAAGCTTTGGGACAGCCATCTGTCAAGCAAATGCTGGCCAAAGTGGGAGCAACGACATCTGCCCCAGCAGCGCTGCCAACCAGCGTGGACTTGAGGCCGTGGTGTTCCCCCATGGAGGATCAACAAACTATCGGTTCTTGTACGGCCCACGCCGGGGTCGGACTGGTGGAGTATTTTGAGCGGCGAGCTTTTGGCAAACACCTCGATGCTTCCAGACTCTTCCTCTACAAAGTGACGCGCAACTTGCTCAAATGGACGGGAGATACGGGAGCCTTCTTGCGCTCAACAATGTACGCCCTCACCTTGTTTGGCGTACCACCAGAAGAATACTATCCCTACAATATCGCTGATTTTGACAAAGAGCCGTCGGCATTCTGCTACGCTTTTGGCCAAAGCTATCAGGCGATTTCCTACTACCGCCTCGACCCCCCAGGAACGACACCGAGCAACCTATTAACTCAGATTAAAACCTGCTTGGCGAATGGGCTGCCCTCAATGTTTGGCTTTACTGTTTACAGTTCTATCAGTCAGGGCAACACGACCGGCAAGATTCCTTACCCGACTCGGGGCGAGAGAGTTCTCGGCGGTCACGCCATTGACGCAGTTGGTTACGACGACAACCTCAAGATCAAGAACACTAATGCGGGTGGCATTGAAACCACTGGTGCCTTGCTGATTCGCAACTCCTGGGGGACTGGCTGGGGAAGTGCTGGCTACGGCTGGCTGCCCTACAAGTACGTCCTCGATGGTCTGGCAACTGATTGGTGGTCGCTAATCAAGAGTGAATGGGTCGATACGGGACAGTTCGGATAGGAGACCGATTCGATAAGGTGTGAGGGGCAAAATAAAGGCTTCTGGTGAGTTTTTTCAGAATAGGGGGGACGCTGGGAAAACTCACCGTTTGTTGAATTTTTTAGGGGAAGCTTTGTGACATACCCATCGCTAAAAGCGAGGGCTTCCTGCTTCCTCCGTTTTGATTACTGTTCTGGCATGGAAAGATGGTCAAAAAAAGTAAAAACAGAAGCACGTTCAAAATGTTTTTACTCCAGCCTTTAATGAGCTAAGGCAATACTAGCAATTAATGGATCGGCTCTACCAATTTGGCAGAATTTAGAAATACCCTGTAACTTACCGTTCATCAATAACTGAAATTTAAGCATAGATGCGATCCTCGATCGCCACCGATTGTAGAAGTCTTTCCACGATAGCTTTAGCTTGACGACCGTGACTAGGAATCAGACGATGGCAGAAGACGTAGGGAGTAATAAACTTAACATCATCGGGAATGGCATAATCGCGACCTTCGAGGAAAGCGTAAGCTTGAACTGCTTTTTGCAAAACCACACAACCCCGGGGACTGACTCCTAAACTAATATCTTCATGATCACGGGTAGCGCGGACTAAATCGACGATATATTGCTGTAAAGCAGGAGCTACCTTGACCAGACTGACTAATCTTTGCAATTCTCCCACCTGTTCTAGGGAAATACAAGCTTCTAGGGATTTAACCGTCTCTTGAGAATGCTGTCTTTGTAACATTTTTAATTCTTCTGCAGCGCTGGGATAACCCAAACTCAGGCAAATGGCAAAACGGTCCATTTGCGCTTCTGGAAGCGGAAAAGTGCCTTGATATTCGATCGGATTTTGGGTGGCGATCACAAAGAAGGGTTGGGGGACCGGCCGCGCTTCTCCATCGATGGTAACTTGTTTTTCTTCCATGACTTCTAGAAGTGCCGATTGGGTGCGCGGGGTGGCCCGGTTGATTTCATCGGCCAGCAGGACGTTAGCAAAAGCGGGGCCGGGGATAAATTCAAATTCGCGACTGTTGGGGTTCCAAATCGTGGTTCCCGTGATATCACTGGGGAGGAGGTCAGGGGTGCATTGTACCCGTTGGAAACGACCGTTAATTGAACGCGCTAAGGATTTAGCTAACAGGGTTTTGCCGACTCCGGGTACATCTTCGAGGAGAGCGTGGCCACCACTGAGTAAAGCCACCAGCACAATGCGAATCGATTCGGTTTGGCCGACGATGCTCTGGCTCAAATTTTCCATCAAAATATCAATAGCGTCTCTCATAGCACAAATGGGGGATTTTCTCAAGAAGATTAATGTTAAGTTTTTTTGATCTTAACGATTCTTTTCCCAATTTGCCCACACTAGCGAGGAAAGTTGACAGACAAGGGCGGGAAATTTTCTGCTAGGGAGCTAATCGGGGTTAGGGTGGCGAGCATGAAGAAAATTAGTTAAGAATTGTTGCCAGTGGGCGAAATCAAGATTTTAAGTCGGTTCAGTACGGTAAAATCGAGAAGAATTTCTCTTAATCAGTGAAGATGAAAGCCAGTTCACTCGTTTTTAGTCTTGTTTTAGGAATCGCTGCCAGTACATTAACCAATAGTTTACCCGAAAATTTGACTTTCAATTCTCGGAAAATATTGGCTCAAGATCAGGCTCCTTCCTGTCCCCTTCCTCCAGATCTTGCCATCACTTTTCGCAATAGTGAATGTCAGGCAGTTACCCTAGAAAAACCCCAGACTTTTTTCCGTTATTATAGTGACGAAAATTACAAAAAAGGTCGTTTTCTGACCACGGATGAATATGCCACCAATGTGGAGGTGATCAGGAATTTAGCCCTCGATCAAAAGTGGAATCCTCCCAATCAAGCGACCAAAGTAGTATCGGTGACTTTACCGGCGGGAACAACGGTTTATCAAGGAATTGTCGCCCCCCAGAATCCACCTTATTGTTATCACGGTGGTGGTCAGCAAACTTTTATTAAAGACTCGCGAGATGCCAATATACAATGGGGAGAGGGGCGAGGACTAACGCTTACATCTCTTTGGTGTCACTAGAATATTATGGAAACGAAAATAAGGGAACTAATTCAATCAATTGACCAAGCTATTGCCGTGGCCGAACAGATGCGGAAAACAGAAAGATCGACTCGGATTGAGGGTTTAATTTCTGTCCTGAAAACCATCAAAAGTCAGGCGTTAGCTGGTCAATTACCACCGTCTCAAGGCATTGTTACCCTAGGATTAGCGCGAGAAGTAGCTGATTGGATCGATTCCCTCGATTCTCCTTTATTGAAAGCGGTGGGTAAAGTGGAAAGAGAATACCAAAAATATTAGGAGTTGTCGGTGACAGAAGTTAGAATTAACCGAGAGCGATCGCAGTCTATCTCGATCTGATTTTTTAATCGATCGAGAGAATTAAATTTCTGTTCTGGTCGCAGGAATTGCACTAAATCCATCGTTAAAATGCGATCATATATATAGCCCGACCAATCCAATAAATGGATTTCCACACTGATAGTTTTTCCCTCGATCGTGGGACGATAACCGATATTCATAACTGCCGGTAAGCGAGAACCATCGAGATGCACCCAACCGCAATAAACCCCGAATCGCGGCAATAATTTATCGGGGGGAACCTGTAGATTAGCGGTATGAAAACCTAATGTTCTGCCCAGCTGTTGCCCGATGACCACGCGACCGGTTAAACTGTAGGGACGACCTAACATTTGTCCGGCTTGCTCAACGTTTCCTGCTGCCAAAGCTTGACGAATTAGGGAACTACTAATTCGACCCGTCCCACAGTTTTTCAAACCAACAATCTCGACTTTAATATTAAATTGAGAGGCGATCTGTAATAAATCTTCCGCTGTACCTTGACGACGATAACCGAAGCGGAAATCTTGACCAACACTGATCGATTTAGTCTGTAATTTTGCTACTAAAACCTGTTCGATAAAAGCCAAGGGTGTCAGGGAAGCTAATTGAGCAGAAAAAGGCAGTAAAACTAATTGTTTAACGCCTAAATTCTCTAAAACCTCTACTTTTTCCCCTAGAGGAGTTAATAACTGCCATTTTTCCCCCGTAAAAAATTCCCGCGGGTGGGGAGTAAAACTAACAACGGTGGGATAAGCGGGTTCATCCTGAAAAATTGGCTGTAGGACGGTTTGATGACCTAGGTGCAAACCATCAAAGTTACCCAGTGCGATCGCACTAGGGGCTAAAATACGGGTATTAGGGGAATCTACAATCCACACGCTGGCTCTAAGAACAGATACAAGAGAATAATTCAAGCGATTAATCTTGAGTGTAGCCTTTTGATTCTATATCAATCGGGCGATCAAGCTAAAAAAACACCCCCAATCCCTTGGAGGCTTTTTCAGAAAAAATAACTGTATTAACCTTCTGCTAATTTCAGATCCCGCAGGGTGCTAATATCCACTTGAATCGATGGACCCATGGAGGAAGAAACGTAAACTGTACGCCAGTAACGACCTTTGGCCCCGGAAGGACGGTTTTTATCCACCGTTTCCTGTAAAGCTTTCAAATTGATTAACAGATCCTCGGCGCTAAAAGAAGCTTTGCCAAATTGAACGTGAACGATCCCGGTGCGATCAGCCCGGAATTCCAATTTACCCGCTTTAAACTCAGAGATCGCCCCCGTTAAATCCGTGGTTACAGTTCCCCCTTTCGGTGAGGGCATTAAACCTCGCGGACCGAGTTGACGACCTAATTTCGCCACTTTCGGCATCATATCGGGGGTGGCGATTAACACCTCGAAATCCATCATCCCTTTGGCGATTTCTTCGATTAATTCTTCCGAACCAACGATATCGGCCCCGGCGTTGTTCGCTTCCTGTACCTGTTCCCCGCGAGTAATCACCGCTACTCGCACCGTGCGTCCGGTTCCTTTGGGTAAACTTACCGTTGTCCGCAGTTGTTGGTCGGTATATTTAGGATCGATACCTAAACGAATATGAGCTTCGGCGGTTTCGTCGAATTTCGCCGTCGCTAATTCCTTTAATAATGTCAGTGCCTCTAATGGCTCGTAGGCTTTATTTTCTACCTTAGCCTGGGCATCTCGCAAACGTCGTGAAACTTTTTTTACCATCTGATTTGTTGCTCCTTGGGTAATAACGAAGCTTAACTTCTCCCCGTAATAAGATTTAGTCTGAGACCTTGACACCCATATTTCTGGCCGTTCCCGCCACAATATTCATGGCCGCTTCGATGTCGTTAGCGTTAAGATCGGGCAGTTTAGTCTGGGCGATTTCCCGTAATTGGTCGCGGGTAATGGTGGCGACAAATTTCTTGTTGGGTTCGTTGGAACCTCTTTCCACACCGGCCGCTTTGCGGATGAGAACGGAAGCGGGGGGAGTTTTGAGGACAAAGGTAAAACTCCGATCCTCAAAAACGGAGATTTCCACAGGGATGATCATGCCGGCCTGATCGGCGGTTTTAGCGTTGTAATCTTTACAGAACGCCATAATATTTACCCCGTGTTGACCCAAAGCAGGACCGACCGGAGGAGCAGGGTTAGCCTTACCAGCAGGTAAAGCTAGTTTAATAATTGCGACGACTTTTTTAGCCATGATTTAGTTTTGTTTTTCGACTTGATTAAATTCCAATTCGACCGGGGTATCCCGACCAAAAATGGAGAGCAGGGCCTTGAGTTTGCCTCGCTCGGGACTAACTTCGATCACTTCCCCTTCAAAGTCCTTAAATGGACCGGATAGAACCAAGATTTGATCGCCAACTTCCATATTGATTTTGACGACGGGTTCTTGAATCTGAGCTTGTTTGAAGATGCGATCGACTTCTGACATACTCAAGGGTAGCGGGGTGACGTGACCGCGGCCGCGTCCGTAGTGGCGTTTTTGTTCGGCCCCGACAAAGTTGATCACATGGGGGGTGTTTTTTACCACCTGCCAAGCGTCATCATCCATGATCATTCTGATCAGGACATAACCGGGGAAGACTTTTTCCTCGCCGTGTTGCCGTGAACCATCCTTGCGGACTTTGACGGTGGCCGCTTGGGGAATCTGGACTTGCAGAATGCGATCGGCCACATCGAGGGTGTGGATGCGCTGTTCCAAATTAGCTTTGACCCGTTTCTCACAACCGGAAGCCACCTGCACGGCATACCAACGGGGTTTTTTCGGTAGGCCGCTAAGATTGAGTTCTTCGGGAAACTGCTCTTCTTCTAGATTCATGGGAACACCTTCCCGGCACCCCAGGCAAAGAATTTATCGATCAGATAGATGAGAGTGGCTACCAAAGTCACCATTAACATCACCGCCGCTGATTCACTCAAAAGTTGCTGACGGGAAGGCCAGACGACTTTGGCGAGTTCTTCTTTGGTTTCATTGACGAATTCCTTGACCTGAAAAGAGCTTCCCTCTTTCTTGTCGCTCGTGTCTTTTTCTAGGGTTTCTTTTTTGGCCACGCTCGCTACTCCTTAAAATGATACTCAAGCTATCCTTAACTTATCATTTTCACCGGACAACCCACACTAACCCCCAGACATTTAGATTATGTCCTTTGCAGTTATCGGCTTGGTGATTACCAAACGCGCCCTGGAGGACTTGAACCCCCGACATCAGGTTTTGGAGACCTGCGTTCTACCAACTGAACTAAGAGCGCCCATTCGCTAAACTATTTGGCTTTTTTAAGGCCTTTATTCATTATAGCGTAGTTGTTGGCGATTAAGCAACTTTCTTGGTTAGGCTGTCGCCGGAAATTTTTTAGAGGGGGCGATCGAAACGTTCTTGTACCCTGGTGGCTTTGCCAACCCGATCGCGCAGATAGTAGAGTTTCGCCCGACGTACTTTACCACGACGGATGATCTTGATACTGGCAATGCGCGGCGAGTGGAGCAGGAAGACTCTTTCTACTCCCACACCCTGGAAGACTTTGCGTACTGTAATCGTTTCGTTGATACCGCCATGGCGTTTAGCGATAACAATGCCCTCGTAGGGCTGAATCCGCTCTTTATCTCCTTCGACGATTCGCACCCCTACCCGGATCGTGTCACCGACATGGATAATGGGCAGATCGCTCTTGAGATACTCGGCTTCGATTGATTTGATGATCTCTTCCGTTTTCATCGGCTTTCGTAAAACTGACAATTTCTCATCATACCATATTTTTTGAGTAATTTTTCTTCTTCAGGTTGCAATCGTTTTGTAAATTATCAAGACAAAGTTATTGACTTATTGACTCCTGTGTGTGTTGACATCCTCGCCGCCGTAAAACGGACGGCGATTCCCAAACCTCACGATTTAGGTTTCTGCTTCTTTCCCTTGCGGGGTTCCGCACCTGCCTTAACAGATTTACTCTGTTCTGGTCT
>SFCA01000164.1:0-16437 GCA_007095475.1 Microcystis aeruginosa Ma_QC_C_20070703_M131
TATGATAGCGAGATATGTAAAAGAACAAGATAAAGAATACCTGCAGCTACACCAAAATCTACAATTGAGTCTATTTTGATTCTGATACCCCGTCCGCTTGCGGCGGGGTAGTTCATTTTTTGGCAAACATATTTCTGGGTGTTGTCCGAGGTAACTGTGGAGAGAAGTTGTACCACACTTATGTCCACCAATAACAATGAAATGGTTGTCTTTAATCATTTGTTTGCTCATCTGTAATCTGTAATTTTTTGCAAGGCTAATTCAACACTGAACTGCATCACTATCTGATCCGAATCAGTAGACTACTTGATCTGAAGCACTATATTACTGGATTGGGGGTCTGATAGTCAAGACCTTTTCGAGGTCGATGGTTAATTAGGGTCTGCTGAAAAAGTTTTTCGTGGGGACAGGGTGTGGGGTGTGGGGTGTAGGGTTTTACCGATTTTGAGGACGTTCGGCGAGATCAGTCGAGTGGACGGTGAGCTTGTGGACGGTGAGCTTGTCGAATCCGTCGAACCGCCGGGGTCAATTACCTAATTTTCAAAAAGTCCCTGAATTTTCCCCCCGATCACTCCCATATCTGGTACTTTTTGATTGACAAAAAGTCTAAAAGTCTTACCCAACAAGGTTTTTAGATTTATTCAGCAAGCCCTAATTAGGGTTTCAGGCGACTCAATTCTTAATAAAATCTATTATTCGAGATGCCCAAAGACCTAATTGCCCTGATAATTATCACGCCCCATCTCTTTTTCTTCTTCTACCTCCACTAAAAGGGGAACGAGATTTTCATTTAAACGACCGGCTCGAATTAATTCTGCGTAGGTATTAGCTTCGATATCAAGTAAAGTATCTTGAAATTGTTCGGCCACCACATCTTTTAATTGTGGGTGTTCCTGTAGTAATTTTTGCAACTGATCTGCCAAGGACTTTAATTGTCCTTCCACCAGAGTTTTTTTATAGCGATAAAATTCGGGATCGATATCGGGAAAACGTTCTGGTTGTTGCAGATAATTAGACACCCTAGTTAAAGCAATTTGACGAGCAATTAAGGCCGAATATTCGGTGCGAATCGGTTGATCACCGATAAGATTGAGGGCATTTAACAGCCATTGTATAGATAATCCTTGCACCAATAAAGTAAATAAAACCACCCCAAAAACCACGTCAATAATTTCTTGACGGTAGGGGATAGACGTAGGAACACTTAACGCTAGGGCGATCGAAACCGAACCGCGCAATCCCCCCCACCATAACACCGTTCTTTCCTTGAAACTGATCTTATTGCCCGTAATTAGGTTACTAATTCCCCCTAGTCCAAAAATTGAGAACAGACGGGAAACCACCATAGCGGCGATCGCTATTAAAATACCGGTTAAGTGACTGCCGAGACTCTCAAAACGGGTTTGATCACCGATCAATAAAAAGATGATGGAATTGACAAAAAAGGCGATAAATTCCCAAAATTCGCTAACTACCAGGCGCGTGCGGGGACTCATACCAATGCGCGAACCGAGATTACCGAGAATAATCCCGACAATTACCACCCCAATCACACCGGATCCGCCTAATTTTTCCGTGACGAGATAGGTTCCATAGGCAGAAACTAGAGTCAGAGACTGTTCCACAAAAGGCAAATCGAAGCGTTGGGTAAGGTAGGAAATGCCGAAACCGATCACGCAACCCACACCGATCCCAATCCCCACAAAGGTGCAGAAACGAGCGATCGTGACGGGTACGGAAAAGGTATCGACTCCCAAGGGAATCCCCACCAAGAGGACGAAAGCAACCACAGCGACCCCATCATTAAAGAGACTTTCCCCTTCCATCAGGATCGTTAGTTTTTTACTGGCCCCCAATTCTTTAAATAGGGCAATCACAGAGACGGGATCGGTGGCAGCTAGGGCAGCACCCAACAGAAAAGCGATCGATAGGGGTAAATTAGCAAAGATATGTAGGGGATAGGCGACTCCCAAAACGGAGATAATTACCCCGATAACGGCAAAAAGGACGATAGTAACCCAATATTCCTTTAATTTAGCCCAAGGAATATTCCAAGCGGCTTCAAAAAGGAGGGGAGGCAGAAAAATTTCCAGAATTAATTCCGGGGAAAGATTAACTAGACGCAAATCTAAAAAAGCTAAACCCATACCGACAATAACTAACAGCAGGGTGTAGGGAATTTTGCGGAGGAAGGCAACGGTTCTCGATAAAGTGGCGACACTCAAGGAAATGGTCAAAACTAGCAGGAATTGCTCTAAATTATGAGCGATCGCCTCGTTAGCAGTAGATTCTAGACTCATTATTTTCAGTTATCAGAGATGGGAATTATGAATTATGAATTATGAATTATGAATTGGGGAGTGGGAAGAATAAATAAAAATAATCTCCTGACTACTGACTACTGACTACTGACGACCGACGACCGACGACCGAACACCTAACCCCCAAAATCTAACACCCTAGTCATTCCCAGACTGAGGAGAGATTTTCAAAGAGGAAATGGCCCCTTCTTCTATCGGGGTTTCTGATGTATTTCTTTCCCCATCGAGAGAAGGGGTTTTTTTGCCGCCAGAACCGCCACTTTTCGGGGGTTTCGAGGAGAGGAATCGGGCCTCGAACTGTTTGATCAGCACATACAACACCGGGACGAGAAATAAACTCAACACCGTGGAAATCAGATAACCGCCTAAGATTGCAGTTCCCAGGGACCAACGACTCATCGCCCCGGCGCCGGAAGCGATAACCAAGGGCAAGAAACCGACTAAACCGGAAATAGCCGTCATCAGAATCGGTCTTAAGCGTTCCGTCGAGGCCCGGGCTGCCGCATCGGGAATACTTAAACCCAAAGTACGGGACTGGTTAGCGAATTCCACGATTAAAATCGCATTTTTAGCCGCTAAACCGATCAACATGACCAAAGCCACCTGAGCATAGATATTATTATTCACCGCCGGGAACAGACTACCCACTTGTAGGAAATTCGCCCGCAACAGTAAGGCCCCCATGGCACCTAGGATCGCTAGGGGAACGGTAATCATGATGATAATCGGGTCAATGTAGCTTTCGTACTGGGCCGCGAGGACGAGGAAAACCACGATAAAGGCTAATCCGAAGATAACTGGGGCAGCCCCGGCGGAAGTTTTTTCTTGGAAAGCTGTACCCGTCCAAGCGTAACCGAAACCGGGCTGCAGGACTTTCCGACAAACATCTTCCATCACTGCGATCGCCTGTCCCGTACTAAAACCGGGGGCGGGACTACCCTGAACGTTAATCGAGGGATAGAGGTTAAAGTTAGTGATAATCGGTGGATAGGTGAAGCGTTTGACGCTAACCAAACCCGATAGGGGAATATTGGCCCCGGTACGGGAACGGACGTAAAGACGGTTAATATCTTCAGGATTAGAGCGATAATCCGCTTCTGCTTGGGCAAAGACTCGATACAAGCGATCGCCTAAGACGAATTGATTGACGAAGTTGGAACCGAGATAGGTTTGCAGGGTAGCGAAAACGGCCTGCATATCGACGTTTTGTGCCTGTAGCTGGTTGCGATTGATAGAAAGTTCCAGCATCGGCGTGTCGGTGGTAAATTGGGTGAAAATTCCCGATAATTCCGGTCTTGTTCGGGCCTCGGCCATGACGTTATTAGCGTTGGCAATCAAAGCGTCCATGGGGAAAGAAGCGCGGTTTTGGATAAATAACTCGAAACCGCCGGTAGAACTTAATCCATCCACGGGGGGCGCATTAACGGCGAAAGCGCGAGCATCTGGGACTTTAGTGGCTAATTGTTGGTTAATTTTCCGCAGAACCCCGAAAACCGACTTATCTTCGCCGGGCCGTTCCGACCATTCTTTTAACTTGACAAAAAATAGTCCTTGGTTGCTACCACTTCCGGCAAAACTAAAGCCCGCCATACCGACAAAGTGTTCGATTTCTTCGATACCGTCGAGAATTTCTTCGTTAATCTGACGGATAACCTGGTCGGTGTAGCGCAGGGAAACCCCGGCGGGTGCTTGCACCAAAACGAAGGCATAACCTTGGTCTTCTTCGGGGATAAAACCCTGGGGAGTGGTGCTATAACTCCAAGCTGTGAGAAAGAGGGCGGCAATAAAGAATGGTAACACCAGAAACCGAAGCCGGATCAGAAATTCGATCGAGCGTCGATAGCCTTCTTTAACTGCGTTGAAACCCCGATTAAAGCCCTCGAAAAACAGTCCCAAGGGTCCGCGGGTGCGTTGGGGCGCTTTCATGATAATCGCCGACATGGTGGGGGAAAAACTGAGGGCGTTAAAGGTGGAGATGATAATTGAAGCGGAGATGATGACGGCAAATTGTCGATAAACGATCCCCACCGTACCGGGGAAGAAGGTGACGGGAATAAAAACCGCTAGTAGTACAAGAGAACTAGCGATCACCGCCGAGGTTAACTCGCCCATGGCATCGAGGGCAGCTTGAAATGGCCGCATTCCCTGCCGTAATTTTTCCGATACCGCTTCTACGATCACGATGCCGTCGTCCACCACTAAACCAGTGGCCAGAATGACGGCAAACAAGGAGAGGTTATTGAGAGAATAGCCTAAAGCCAGGGCGACGGCCATGGTTCCGATCAAAGATACGGGAATAGCGATCGCCGGAATGATCGTGGTGCGCCAATCCTGAAGGAAGATAAAAATGACGAGAATAACCAGTAAAATCGCCTCAACCAGAGTGCTAAAGGCTTCTTCCAGGGAAGCGGCGACAAAGGCGGTATTATCGAGGGTAATGGCGATATTTAACCCCGGGGGGAAACTTGGTTCTAGTTCCGCCATTTTTTCTTTTACCAGTTTGGCAGTATTCCAAGCGTTGGAACCGGGTAACTGATAGACGATATAGACAACGGCGGGGGATTTGTCGAAATAGGCGGCGGTACTGTAGTTTTCGGCTCCGATTTCTGCGCGTCCTACGTCTTTAATGCGGATTAAATCGCCATTTTCCCCGACTTTGACGACAATATTTTCCGCTTCCTCCCCGGTGGCAACCCTACCAACGGCGCGAATGGCGATCTGGAATTGCTGCTCTTCGGGACTGGGATCACCGCCAATTGTCCCCGCACCCACCTGAATATTCTGTTCTCGGATCGCCCGTACTACTTGTTCCGCCGATACACCCCTAGCGGCTAAAGCATCAGGATTAAGCCAAAAACGCAGGGCGTATTCCCTTTCCCCGATGATTGTTGTACTACCAACTCCCTCGATCCGGCGAATCTCCGCATCGATGACCCGATCGACAAAGTTACTTAAAAAGACCGTATCGTAGGGATAATTGCCCTTTTCGTCCGGTTTGGCGGAAATCCCGTAGGCAAGGGTAACGCTGGGGGATTGGGTATTGGTTGTCACCCCCTGCCGGTTCACTTCTTCCGGTAAACTAGCGGCGGCGGTACTGACACGGTTTTGTACCAAGACTTGGGCAATGTTACGATCCATTTCCACCGGGAAAAAGACATTCACCGTACTTTGTCCGGTGTTGGTACTCTGGGACTGCATATAAACAATCTGTTCTGTCCCGTTAATCTGGCGATCGAGTACCGTGGTAACGTTATCCTGTACGGTTTTGGCATCGGTTCCCAAATAGTTGGCATTTACCGCTACCTGAATAAATGCCAACTGGGGCAGTTTTTCTAGGGGTAAAAAGGGAACAGCGATCGCACCGATCAAAACGATTAAAATCGAGCAAACCGTGGTCAGAACGGGTCTTTTAATGAAGGTATCGGCAATACTAAGGATCATAGGGCGTTACTGGTTCATTTTTTCTAGGATAGTTGCGGCGGTGGGAGATTTACGAGTCAGATAATTAAATATTAATAGTTTAAAGATGGTATCTAGGATAACGGGAACAGTGGCCACAAACAAGCTAATGAATGTAATATTCTCGCGCCAACCAAAGTGCCGGAACAAAGTTTCTAAGATTACCGTCCAACCCTCCGCCGAGTGAAACCCGACAAATATATCGGTAAAGAGAATAAAGATAAAGGCCTTGGTGATATCATTTAAGCTGAGAAAATAACGACTAACATAAGCTCGCGTAATCGCCAATTGTTGACGACCAAAAATTAAGATCGCAATAAAGGCTATTAATCCAGTGATATCGGAGAGTAAGTTTTTCCACCCATCTTGACTTTCATAACCCGCTTCTCTGAATAATTCCTCCACCTGTTCCCGAAAGTTTTCCTCCGATTCCTGCCCTGCTTTTGCTACTCCTAAAACGTGCTTGATTTCTTCAATTTCCTGAAGTCTAGCAAATTCCCTGAGATATTTTTCGCCAATTTCCTGAGAAATATAAACTTCTGATATTTTCGCTCTATCCACACCAAAATAGTTTAAAACAGGGCTAAAAATAAAGTTTCTACTAATAACCTGCACCGAGAGAGGAACTAAAATAATAATCAGGATAAAACGAATAGCGATGCGCTGCTGTTGTCGCAGGGTACGGAGTTGTTTAATAACGGTTTGTTCGTATTCTGGGGTTAATTCTTGCTGGAAGTTAAAAAATTTATTACTGGTTGTAGGAGAAATTGCCTGGTTATTTTTATCTCTGGAGGTATCACCGGTGAGATTGGTATTAGGCAAATTTGGGGTTTGATTATTCGGTAATGGGGGCAGCAATTCCCCTAAGTCTAGGCGATATTTACCGATAATATCCTCGATCGCTTTTAAAGTCTCTAGGATGTTATTATTTTCTGGGTTAGTTTGCGGATTGATAAAATTACCCAGACGCACTTGAGTTAAATCGAGACGTATCTGGAACAATTCTCGCTCTAGGGTACTTTGAAAGTAATCATAAACACTTTTTCCTCCCACGGCAGCCGGGGAAATTTTTTGTCCCCCAAAATGTTTATCTTCGATCGCTTTAATTTTCAGCGCTCTCTGATAAGCTGATTCTAGGGCCACTAAAGAGCGTTTTTCTACCCATTGATTAACTCGATTCCAAGGCACGGCTATAATCCTCGCTTTTCTGTCATCACAATCACCACGGTAAGCTATCAGCGTTGGCTAGATCTCCACTTTCGAGAAATATCCATAATATTACATTTTGAGCGCAGGTGATGCACTCCCACCATTGGTGAAATACAACGTTTCTCATCAAGATAAAGTGTAACCTAATTTGTTATCAACGACCGATGACCGACTCCCTAAAACGAAAACTTCCTAGCTCACCATTAGGATAACTGCTCTAATTAAAGTTAGCAATAATTTTTAGATATCGAATGTTCCTCTATAAACAAACTGTAAGCATTTCTAAAAACCTCTGGAGTAAATCTATTAGCCTGTTGCCGACAATCTTCCGGATCAATTTTATCACCGTGATCGACAAAATATTTGACCGCTTCTACCAAAGATTGGGGATTTTGTTCCCGAAAAAGTAATCCTGTTCCCTGGGGAGGATTTTCCCGCAGATCCCGCACGGTTTCTAAAGCACCTCCAGCAGCAAATGCAATCACGGGAGTACCACAAGCTTGCGCTTCCACTAAAGCAATACCAAAATCCTCACAGGCAGCATAAATAAACGCTTTTGCTTTCGACATATATTCTGCTACTATTCGATCGGACACGGAACCTAAAATCTGAATATTATCCTTAGCTAACTGACGAATTAAAGCCATTTGTGGACCATCTCCAATAACCACTAGGGGTAATCCCAATTGATTAAACGCTTCCACAATTAAAGGGACTTTTTTATAACTAACCAAACGAGAGACTACTAAATAAAAATCTTCTTTTTTCTCTTGGTAGGGAAAACGCTCGATTTGTACGGGAGGATAAATAACTTTTGCCTCCCGTCGATAACAGCGCCAAATTCGTCTAGCGGTGTGGTGGGAATTAGCCAGAAAATAGTCCACACGATTAGCAGAAATCACATCCCACTGACGCAAACCATGCAAGAGATAACGGGTGAAAATACCGGGTAATCCCCGTCCTAACTTACTATTAGCCAGATAGTCAAAAGTTAAATCCCAAGCATAACGCATCGGAGTGTGACAATAACAAATGTGCACCTGATCCGGTCGAATTAACACCCCTTTAGCCACACAATGGGAGGAGGATAAAATTACATCATAATCCTCTAAATTTAACTGCTCGATCGCTAGGGGAAGAAAAGGTAAGTATTTTTGTACGCCATTGCTCGCTTTCGGGAAATTTTGCAGAAAAGTTGTCCCGATCGAGCGACCATAGAGATAACTAGCGGGATTAGTGGACTCAAAATCGATCAAAGCGTATAAATCCGCCTCTAGACATTGTAAAATCTCCTTAACCACTAATTCCGATCCTCCCGTCGCCTTTGGGGTTAACCACTCGTGAACCAGAGCGTACTTCATAGGATAATCAATAATCTCAGCCGTAATTATAGCAGTAAGGGATCAATAGTTCACTTTCTGGCTTTCTCTTCGCCAAAATTACCAACACCTATCCGATCACGGTGAAAAACACCAGAAAGAAATTATTAAATTTTTCAAGAAAAATTGCAAAGTTTAGTAAAAATTACTAGCAAGCTCAGATGATCGAGTTCATAATGGGGATCAAGGAAAAAATAGACTTAAACCGATTGGGATCAAGAAAAACTAGCTTGATATACAGAAGATAACTAATTAATGAGGTTTGCTATGATCACCCTGCAACAAGTACGCTGTCCTAATTGTGGAAATTTTGCCGAAAGACAGCATATTTTAGAACACCATCTCGTTAGCACCGCCTGTTCTCACTGTGATTATCTGTTAATTAGCTGCAGTCTCACAGGAAATGTACTAGAGTGCTATGCACCCGGTATTGGTTTAAGAATTTAACACCGCTCCCTAGCCAGATCGCAAATGTCTTGTCAAAATAGAGTGGAGAAGACAAAATCAAGGAGCTAAGTAGCTATGGGGGGTAATTTCTTCAAGGGAGCGATCGCCTTGGGGGTGGTAGCGGGGATTATGGGATTTACCAATCCACCCCAAGAACTTTACAGCGAATACGCCTCGGAAAAACTCCTCGCTCATGCCGACAAAATCGCTTGCGAGAAAATCAGTCTCTGTGGCTCGATCGATTCTTTGCCAGTGGCAGCCAGAAATGTGATCAAAAATCAAATCTTAAAACCAGCGATCGAAACCTCTAGTCAACGGCAAAATTTAGGTGTGTTCAGCATTTACACCACAGAGGTACCGGGGGTAGCTAAAATTAGAACTCTTGGCGCTTTTGGGCATTTCTTGACTTTCTCGGAGACTTAGGTGAGATTACTGCCAGCTTAACCGCTACCAGCTTAATAATGAGTTAAGATGATCGTGTTAACCCGCGATTTGAGCGATAGACTCCTCAAGAACACCGATTAATCCTGCCTAACCGTGTTTAATTTTCTGCTCATTCTCCGAGAAGCGATCGCCCGTTGGTGGTCCGAATTCACTCTCCAAACTAAATTAATGGCCGCGGCTACTTTAGCCGTTTCTTTGTTGATGAGTGGTTTAACCTTTTGGGCGGTTCACACGATCCAGCAGGATGTCCGTCTCAATGATACCCGTTTTGGCCGGGATTTAGGGCTGTTATTAGCCGCTAATGTCTCCCCTCTGATTGCTGAGGACAATTTAACCGATTTAGCCCGTTTTTCAGCCCGTTTTTATAGTAGTACCTCCAGTGTGCGTTATTTGATCTACGCTAACGAGGAGGGTCAAATATTTTTCGGCATTCCCTATTCTACCGCCGAAGTTAAGAACTCCCTGACGATTGAGCGTCGCATTCAATTACCGGAAAATTATGGCGAGAATGGGGAAACTCCCCTCATCCGTCAGCACAAAACCCCCGACGGTGAAGTAACCGATGTCTTTGTTCCCTTAAATCATGAGGGCAAATATTTGGGAGTGTTAGCGATCGGAATCAATCCTAACGCTATTGTGGTGGCTTCTTCTAATCTAACCCGTGATGTTACTATTGCCGTTTTTGTCTCGATTTGGGCTATGGTGATTCTCGGGGCAGTTTTTAATGCTTTGACTATCACCAAACCGATCAAGGAGTTATTAGTCGGGGTAAAAAATATTGCAGCGGGAAATTTTAAGCAGCGCGTTGATTTACCCTTGGGAGGAGAGTTAGGGGAATTAATTCTCAGTTTTAATGAAATGGCGGAAAAGTTAGAACGATATGAGGAACAAAATATCGAAGAAATGACCGCCGAAAAAGCCAAATTAGATACGTTAATGTCCACTATTGCTGATGGGGCGATTCTCTTAGATACTAATTTTCAATTATTGTTAATTAATCCCGCAGCTCGGGAAATATTTGGCTGGGAAGATCGGGAAATTATCGGTCAAAATGTTCTACATCTTTTTCCTTCGGAGTTAACGGTTAGACTAACTAAACCTCTCTATCAAATTGCGGCAGGAGAAACCCTCCAGCCAGAAGAATCGGCTAATCAAAATCATCATCCTAAAAATGCTGTTATTGATCAGGAAAATAATAACTATTCCCCAGCAGAATTTAGATTATCTTTAACTAACCCGAAAACCCGGACAATTCGCCTTTTGTTAACCCAGGTATTCGATCAGTATCGGGAGAATGTCCGGGGAATTGCCATGACGCTACAGGATATCACCAGAGAAACAGAATTAAATGAGGCAAAAAGTCAATTTATCAGCAATGTTTCCCATGAGTTAAGAACCCCTTTATTTAACATCAAATCTTTTATTGAAACCCTGACAGAATTTGGTGAGGATCTCAGCGATACAGAAAAAAGAGAGTTTTTAGAAACCGCTAATCATGAAACCGATCGCTTAACTCGTTTGGTTAATGATGTTCTCGATCTTTCTCGGTTAGAATCCTCCCGTAACTATAACTTAGATGCGCTCGATATCGGACAATTAATCGAACAAACCCTAAGGACTTATCAACTCAATGCTAGGGATAAAGGACTAGAATTAAGCTCGGAAATTGAAGCCAATTTACTACCAATTTTAGGTCATTATGATCTACTTTTACAGGTATTAACTAATCTAGTCGGTAACTCCCTAAAATTTACTCCTGCTGGCGGTAAAGTGGTGATTCGTGCCTATAAAATAAGCAGAGATAATCCCCAAGAAACTCCCAAAATTCGCGTGGAAGTATCCGATACTGGTATTGGCATCGATGCCGAGGATCAAGGTGCCATATTCGATCGCTTCTATCGGGTAGAAAATCGCGTTCATACCCTAGAAGGGACGGGATTAGGATTATCGATCGTCAAAAATATTATTGAAAAACACTATAGTCAAATTCATTTGATTAGTGAAGTGGGAATTGGCACAACTTTCTGGTTCGATCTAGATCTATATCAAGGCTCGATCGCCAGCAAAAAAATTAACGACGTGAGTTTATAAAAGCCAAAGCAATACTGCCCAAAATCAGGGTTAATAATAGCAATAATCCCTTATTTCTGAGACACCAATTTTTAAAAACCCTAGGGAGAGGGAGAGGAGGAATTTTTTCGGCTATTATTTGGCTATTTTTGTATAAAGTGCAGCTGGTAGCGTAGGGACGTTGGGGAAAATTGCAGCTATCATCGCCATGGTAGAGACAAGTTTCACACAAAAACTCGCCGGTGACAGCTTGATGCAGGGTCATGCCGGGATGACCATAGGCCTTTAAAATATTAGAACAGTAGGGACATTGTAAGGCTTGACTATCGACCTTGTGCTGACAACGAGGACAGGTAATCATGATCGCTAAATTTTCCCTTTGAGGATTGTCACTGCTGATGATCATAGACTATAGCAAAATCCCCGGGCTTTTTCCGGTTATTTCACTAAATAGCTGCGCCATTGCGAGGCAACTTCTTCCAGTAAACGCCAAGTTTTCCCCTCGATCTGTCTTTGTAAATAAAGATCAAAATTGTTGTGTTGTTTGGTATCTTTTTGATGGGGCAATTGTAGAGTTAGATCGTAATCTCCCTGCAAGTGATAAGCGGGCAAATTGCCCACATAAATCGGTTCCAGACTGGTGACATTAATTTTAGCAATTTTTACCGGCGGCTCATCGATTTGTAAAGATTGACTAAGGCGATCGGATGTGTGACGAAATTGTAATAAAAGGGCTTTGGCGACGATTTCCCCGTCGGGGGCAAATTCTTGCGGGGGAGTGACACTACCACAAGCAGTCAAGAAGACAAGGAAAATACTGGTTAAAAAACCGAGAAAACGGCGCATAGAATGATATTTTGAAAAAGAATGGCAGCGAGTTAAGAAAGATTATGACTCAACCAAATGAGCGAGAGAATTTCAGCCAAGCAGAAACGGTGATCCGACTACAAGAGGCGATCGAGCAGTTAAATTCGATCGTTTCCCAACTTAACACGGGAACGGGGACAGTGTTACCCCCAAAAGTTGCCGTTGATAATCTTCTTAACTCAACGCAACAGTTAGCCGCTGCTTTAAAACCAGACGAATTCGCAGAAGTTGAGCAAAGTTTAACCCCAGATTCTCCCATCGAAGCAGCGGAGGGAATTGACGACATTTTACCGGATTTCGAGCAGGTGGAAGGGTGGTGGACGGCGATTTTAAACAAAATTCGCCGACTTTTACCTGGGGGAATTAGCGAAAAAATTCCCGATTGGTTAATCACCGGCTTGTTAACAGGAAGTTTAGTCACTATCCTCTTAGTAGCCGTGATCAGTTTACCGAAAAATCCGGCGGAAATTGCCGAAAATATGCCCGAAGTTGTCTCTAGTCCTTCACCAGCAGCTGGGGAAATTATCGCAACTCCCCCAGAATTAACCGCACCAGAGGCACCGATTCCCGTCCGGATTACTAAAGCAAAACCGCGATTAACTCCCGAACAAAGTTTAGTCGCAGCTATTCAAGAGGAAATTACCGATTTAACTACTCGTTATCCCACTGGGATTATTTCTACTATAGAAGCGGACTTTTTGGCTAGTCGTCTAGTAGTTATTTTGGGCGATAATTGGTATAGTCTGGAGGCATCACAACAGGATAAATTGGCTAATTCGGTTTTTCAACGTTGCCAAAGTCTCGATTTTCGCCGCTTGGAAATGAAGGATAACGAGGGAATTCTCCTCGCTAGAAGTCCCGTTGTCGGCGATCGAGTGGTGATTGTCAATCGCACTCAACCCACCGCTGCCATCTCCTCTGGTGAGTAGTTGTGAGCGCAGGGGGAGGTATTTTTCGACAAAGGCAGCCTCAAGAATTCTCGCCCACCAGTCCGCTTTTTCCCCTCGCTGGTTAGATATCTCAATGCACACAAAAATTAGTGATCCCTGACTTAACAGTGCTATAATTAGCTAGGTAAAATTTTGTAACGATTCTTAATCTTGAACCTACCCGATAGTCAATGCTTCCCCCCACCCCAGGTGGACGCGGCAATTTTGGTGCGAGAAAAATTGCTCCGATCTAACCCAACTCCCTTAAACCTTTCTAGGGTTCCCCTGACCGCCAAAATTTTGCCCTAACTACCCAGAATTAAGAGATTTCAGATTATACCATGAACTCTGTTATTCGTCAACAGCGAGCGCTGATTACTGGAGCCAGTAGCGGCATCGGCAAAGAAACCGCCCTCGCTTTCGCCAAGGCGGGAATTAATCTGGTTTTAATCGGTCGCAATCAGCAAAAATTGGCAGCCGTGGCGGGAATGGCGGCAGATTTAGGCGTATCAGCCCAAGCTTACCCCTTAGATTTGGCAGATATCCCGGAAGTAGCTCCTAGGATCGCTAAAATCGCCCAAGAATCCGGACCGATCGATATCCTGATCAATAATGCTGGCATGGGTTACACAAACCCCTTAGCTGACACACCTTTGTCAGACTGGCAGCGGGTGATCGACCTGAATTTAACCAGTGTTTACCAGTGTGTGCAGGGGATTTTACCCGCCATGCGTCAACAGGGAGGAGGCACGATCATTAACGTTTCCTCGATCGCCGCCGATAATTTCTTCCCTGATTGGGGGGCCTATAGTGTCAGCAAAGCGGGATTAGTGGCATTTTCTCGCATTTTAGCGATCGAGGAGCGGGCCAACGCCATTCGCGTCACGATTATTACCCCCGGGGCTGTCAATACTCCCATCTGGGACAGCGATAGCGTCAAAGCAGATTTCGATCGCTCGGCCATGTTAACCCCGGATATCATCGCTCAGGCCATTCTGCAAGCGGTGTTACTGCCCAAACAGGCCGTAGTGGAAACGATGACCATTATGCCCAGTGCGGGGGCATTATAACCCGAAATACTTCTATTTATCAATCAATTCGCCTACAGGCCTCTTCATTATGACCATAGCTTCTTCTAACGGTTTAAACGGTAATTTAACCGACGCTATCCAAGCACGCGTAACCACTCGCCCCGATCGCAACACCCACAATGGCAAAACCGCTCAAATTCATCCGACTTCCGACGAAAACAAAGAACAGATGATGGATGCGGTCAGAAATATCCTGATCTCGGTGGGAGAAGATCCCGAAAGAGAAGGTTTATTAAAAACCCCCAAACGGGTGGCCGAAGCGATGCAGTTTCTCACCCAGGGCTATCAACAATCCCTAGAAACCCTCGTTAATGGTGCGATCTTCGATGAAGGTCATAATGAGATGGTCTTAGTGCGCGATATTGACTTCTTTAGTCTCTGTGAACATCATATGTTACCCTTCATGGGGCGGGCCCACGTTGCCTATATTCCCAACCAAAAGGTGGTCGGATTAAGTAAATTGGCCCGCATTGTGGAAATGTATTCCCGTCGTTTACAGGTCCAAGAACGTCTCACCCGTCAGATTGCCGAAGCGATTCAAGAAATTCTCGACCCCCAAGGAGTTGCGGTAGTCATGGAAGCAACCCATATGTGCATGGTGATGCGCGGGGTGCAGAAACCAGGATCTTGGACCGTCACCAGCGCTATGTTAGGAGTCTTCCAAGACGAGCAGAAAACCCGCGAGGAGTATCTTAACCTGATCCGTCATAAACCTAATTTCTTCTAGTCAGGGAGATGGGGAAATGGGGAAATTTCAACTAAAACCCCAACACCCAAAACCTTCTAACTGATCACTGATCCCTGAATTTTTGCAGTCGCTCTAACAAGAGGGCGACTTTTTTGAGGTCTTTATCACCAGGCGATCGCTCAACGCCGCTAGAGACATCAATGCCATCGGGGTGCAGCCGAGTTAAAGCTTCACTAATATTATCGGGGTTGAGTCCTCCGGCGAGAAACCAGGGCAAGGGGGGCGAAAAACTGGCTAAGGCTTGCCAGTCTAAGGTATGTCCCGTACCGCCGAGCAATTGGGGATGGTAGGCATCTAAAAGTAAAGTATCGACGCTATTGAAGTAAATTGCCGACTTTTCCCAACTTTCTCTGTCTTTGATCCGCAAAGCCTTGATAATTTCCCGGTCGGGTAATAATTGCCGCAACCTTTGGCAATATTCGGGAGATTCCATACCATGTAACTGCACACTTGTCAAGGGGGTTTTAACAATTATTTGCTGAATAATTTCGGGTTGCTCGTCGGCAAAAACACCAATAAAATCAATTTTGTTGGGGATTGCGGCGGTAATAGCGTTAATTTGCTCGATTTTGACGTAACGAGGCGAACTCGGTACGAGGATAAAACCTAAGGCCGTAGCTCCTAAATTGGCGATCGCTTGTCCCTGGTCTGGTTGGGTAATGCCGCAAATTTTAATTCGCATTTAATCTTATTCGCAAAACGTTACAAAAACTGTTAAGTATTCAAACAAAAAGCAGTTTCGGGTCAAGAGCTTTTTATAATGCCCTGTGGTTAACAAAATCTTATCAAGACTGGAGCGCCAATGATCCCTTCCGCCTTACTTTTAGCCACCGCTCAAACCATTCCCTGGAATTTATCCGTCGGCATTACCATGACCTTAGCTAACCTAGTAGCCTTCGTTATCGGTTATTTTGCCATCCAAAATACCGGATCCGGCCCTGCTTTACCCTTGCCGCAGTTAGCCTCGAAAAAAAGCTTCGGTCTGCCGGAATTATTGGCTACCATGAGTTTTGGCCATATTCTCGGTGCGGGACTGGTTCTCGGTCTTTCTAACGCGGGTATTCTCTAATCAGTGATCGGTGATCGGTAATCAGTAACCAGTAATCCTCAGAGAGAGGAGCCAGTAGTCAGGAGAACTAAGCATAAAGAGATTTTAGGCAACTTCATCCCTATTTTCCCATTTTTGAACTCTCAAAAGTTAATTAGGGCTTGCTGAATAAATCCAAAAACCTTGTTGGGTAAGACTTTTAGACCTTTTTGAAATCCAAAAGTAATGGATATGGGAGTGATCGGGGTAAAATTCAGGTACTTTTTCCCTGAAAATTAGGTAACTGACTACCTCAAAATCGGTAAAACCCGTTACAGTAGAGCAGGAAGTCGCCTTCCCACCCCCTGCTTCAAAACCGGACTTACGACTTTCGCCGTATCCGGCTCCTGAGTAACTAGGCTACTGTCATTAGTAGAATAATAATG
>SFCA01000165.1:0-13923 GCA_007095475.1 Microcystis aeruginosa Ma_QC_C_20070703_M131
CGAAACGAATAGGCTTTTTCCATGTCTCACATTTAAGCATATATTTCGTAAACGATGCTCATATTTAACAGTAAAGCCGTCGTAGAACGACGGGGTTTCAGACCCAAAATTTTCGATGATGCCAGAGAGCCGCCGCTAATTGCTGTCTTTCACTTTCAGGGTGTTCTTGACGCACCATCTCTACATATTTATTCCTGCTTTCAGGTTGTATTCCTCTACCGATGATAAGGCGATCGCTCCAATCGGTTGTTCCACTGATTTCCCTTCTAAATCGAGCATTGCTACAGCCAAAAGAGAATTAGGAATCTCTCGGTCAATCTTGTCGTTAACAAGCTGTAAATCAACGGGAAACTGCTTATCTTGGCTGAAAAAACTCGATTCTCAAGTCCCAAACCGATCTAGCCGTGTCAGGCAAAGCGTTCTCTGACTTTTTGTTGATGTTACCTCGATATAGGGTTCTCTCAGTTCAGGATGCTGGTTTTTCAGGTCTTCAAGCGATCGCGCTGACTTTAGATAATCATTGTAGGTTTCCTTGATTTCGATCGCTATCTCAGTAAGATTCTGATTGTTAACTTTGGAAAAAAAGTCCCGAAATTGATTGACAGGACGAGCTATTAGGCGGCTTTCTTGCCATTTCTGGTTAGCAACCCCAATCATCCCGTCAACTGCTCCATAATTGCTGCTTTCTAAGGGATGGGTGCGATAAACTTGGGGATAACGGCTTTTATCCCTCCCTGCTAACCAAGTGACGGGTTGATAACCGCCAATTTCTTTACAGGCCTTCAAAATTGTGGTGTCTGGACGTAAAGCACTTTTTGACCCGTCAACCGCTACCTGTAGTTCGTTGGATAAGTCCCCAACAATCTTAAATTGGATGTCCCGCATCTGTTGCAGGGCAGTCTCAATTTGTTGGAGATAAAGTTGTTGAAGTAAGTTAGCGAGCTTCTACACCTTCTCGATATCGTTCAGGAATTTTACCTCCTGCCTCTTTCAAAAGAATTCCCCGATAATACTCAGCAACTTGTTGGACGTAACCCTCTTTCTTCTCCTCTGGCATCAACACCGTTTCCCAACGCAAAGTCACGGCTGTCATGATTTGATTGGCAATCTTGCCGATGTCGTTTTTGACCGCACTGACAGCAATTTCTTCAAAACTGCCCTGATAGGGAACTTTATCTCGCTTGACCACATCAGGATAGCGATTTTCGGGTAAGAGAAATTCTTGAATTTCTGCCGTCAGAGTGGGATATTTGTCCGCCCGTTCAAACGCCAGCCTATCGCCATCGAAGTCCGCCTGTAGATGCTTGGCAGCGGTTTCGGGATGGATGTGAATTGTGCCTTCCAACCGCATCAGTTGGGGGAGGTGGCGGTTAGTCAGGGTGATGACACCGTTGGAATTCACCAGGGGGCTGCGGGTGACAATCAATTCTGCCCCATCGGGCATTCTGGGGACGCAGACTTCATTTTCTGCTGTGAATCCCTAGTCAGGGAGAAGAATGTAAAGATTTATTAAATTGTAGTTTAGGATACATTTGCGGGGGGGGCGAGATGGCGGCGATGCTCCAGTTGGTCGATACACGTTTAACCAACAAACAACTATCACATCTTTCTCTGTCCTCAACGCTTTGTCTACTGCCGGGGACCTCAAGTTCTTAATCTTTAATTCCGGGAACGGAGATCTTCTATTCTCTAGCAACCCAAAGACTTTCGCTAGTGATGGAGGTACTGATTTAGCTAACAATACTTTCAAAGAAAGTGATCCTCTGTCTTTTACTTTCTTACCCGGAATCACTTACGGTCTAACTGCTACGTCTAGTGTTTTTGCTGGGTACTATGTTGCTTTCGATAGTGTTGCTGAGAATGGCATCACTGCTTTAACTGGCAATCAGAATGTTATTGGTTCCTTCAACAATCCCAGTTTACAACTAGGCACTAATTGCTGTAGTGTGCCCGTGAAACTCTTTAGTTCTGATATTCAACCAGTTCCCGAACCTAGTTTATCTCTGGGCCTACTTGCTCTCGGCACCCTCGGCGCAGCCTCAACCCTCAAACGCAAACTGAAGTCATCCAAATCTTCAGAAAAAGAGACCACAAAAGTAGGCTAAATTGCCCACTAAAAATAGGACAAATGCCTCTTCATTCAGTCAGTTGAGGGGGTATTTTTGGCATAACTCTCTCAATTCCCATGATTTCAAGGAGTATGGTTTATCTTGCGAGCCGAGATCTGTTACAATCTAAGATGACTGGTTATAGATGCTTTCAAGATGACTAAAACAGCAGAAACCCTCAAAATAGAACTTGCTCAACTTCCTATGCAAGATCGCGCTGAACTAGCTTACTTTCTCATCCATTCCTTAGATGAAGGTGTAGTAAAGTAGGTTGGGTTAAGCGATAGCGCAACCCAACAAAAGGTTATCTGTGTTGGGTTTCCTTGCGTCAACCCAACCTACAATTTTCTGTGAAAACTAGATAAGGTGAGAAGAGATTCTTCATTAAGAAAATAACAGGAGAAAATTCATCATGTCAAATAAAATTATTGATGCCAACAAAATACAGTTAACATTAAAAGAGTTACTTTCTCTAGTAAAGGCAGATACTGAGATTATTATAACTGAAGGAAATAAACCTCTAGCTCGTCTTATTTACCTAGTAGAAACTGAAGAAACAACCACTAAAACTTCTAACTTAAGACAACCAGGACTACACTCAGGAAAAATTTGGACGAGCGAAGATTTTGATGAGCCACTTCCTGAAGAATTTTGGACAGGCGAGTTATGAAATTACTCTTGGATACCCATACATTTATTTGGTGGGATAGTGAACCAGAGAAACTATCTCAACGTGCTTTAGAATTGTGTAGAAATCCAACTAACATACTATTACTCAGTATTGCCAGTGTTTGGGAAATGCAAATCAAGCTCCAATTAGGTAAACTATCACTCAAGCTACCTTTGGCACAAATGATTAATACTCAGCAACAAACTAATCAACTTGAACTGTTGTCAATTACAGTTAGCCATGTTTTAGCTTTAAATACTTTACCGAATATCCATAAAGATCCATTTGACCGTTTGTTGGTTGCTCAAGCTAACATTGAAAATGTCATACTAATTAGCCACGATTTAACATTAGCCAAATATCCTGTTCAGATAAATTGGTAAAATTCTCAGTAAAGTAGGTTGGGTTAAGCGATAGCGCAACCCAACAAAAGGTTATCTGTGTTGAGTTTTCTTGCGTCAAACTAACTTATAATTTTTTGTAATAACTCCCCAAAAATAAGAGACTAATTCAACAGAAAGCTAAAAAGAGAGGTACAGTGCGATCACCATCGCTGTAGGGTGCGAAAACGCGCGTGTAACGCACCATCAATTTTCTAATACGCGGTGGGTTACGCTGTCGCTAACCCACCCTACAGTGCTACTGTGAAGAGACAAGCTGATGTCCGAGGTTATAATGGTCAAAGAGTTAAAAAAGAAATTAATCTAATCAATAGCCACAATGAAGGTACAGCCAAATGAGTCAAGTCTTAACCCTAGAATTGAGCGATGAAGTTTATGCCACCTTGCAACAGCAGGCTAAAATATTAGTAATAAAGCTTCCTTTCCTACATGGGTCAGATCATCACCAGCAAATTATCTCATCGCCGCCAATTTTCTACGATTAATCCCTGAACTCTCAGCATATCTAAGTCGTCAGAAACGACAATGAGATTATAGCTAATAGCTGTTGCTGCAATGAGAATATCAGTCATTTGTATGGGGGTTCCCTTAAGCCTTAAATCAGCAGAAATTGCTGCGGCTTGATGAACAATTTCCATTGTATCTAACAACAATACTCTCAAATCAGTGCGACACAAATTCTGAAATCTTGCTAACTTCTTCGTTGCCTTAACTGCTAATAGTCCAGTTTCAGTTTCTAAATAAGTAATACAGCTTATGAAAACATCCTTTCCTTGTAGCCTCACTGCACTCAATCTCTCAACGACTACTTGGTTGTCTTTGAGAATAGCTGTGACGATGTTAGTATCGAGTAGATAACCCACGACTATTTACTATTTCTATCTAAAACTTGCCATCACTGCTTCAAACTCTGCCATTTGTTCTGGAGTTAAATCCTTCAGCAGTCCCGCCATTGCTTGCACTCCTAAGACTCGCCTGATTTTGCGACCTAGACTTTCATCGGGCATTGTTTCTAATTCTGAAGAGGAAAATTTTTCGGTCAGTAAATTCACAAAATACTTAACCATTTCATCTCTATTTAAATCTTCCAATAAGCTCTCATTCTTGATAAAATCATCAATAATTGACGCGACACGACGAACGAGCCTGCACTGAATTTTATCATCGACCAAATCTGATTGAATAGAGACTTGAGACATCCTTTCCTCCTTGAGACTGGTGTGGCGAATTTTTTCTGATTTTTAGGGAGCATCCCGTTTCGGCAAATCGTTTCCTTTCGTAGGAAGAGAGCAGATAACTCCCCAATCCAAAATCAGAGCCGAATAAGTTAATTTTAACCTAACCTGCTTCAAGTTCGCCTGCTGAAAAAAGCTGAAAAAGCCGTAATCTGTAACAGCGCCCGTAATAAAGCTTCCTTTCCCGCATGGGTGTTGAAAGCAGGCTGGACGAATCAAGTGCGCCACGATGCTGCTTATATTGAAATTACCAACCGACAGTGCGATCGCCATCGCTGTAGTGGATTGTTTCAGCTAATTTGGTGTATTAGAAAAATGCTATAAATTCTATAATCTAAGACTTTAAGCCGAAATCTATTGCCCTATTTTATCTGAAACAGTCCAGTAGGGTGCGAAAACGCGCGTGTAACGCACCATCAATTTTTTAATATGCGGTGGGTTACGCTGTCGCTAACCCACCCTACAGTGCTACTGTGAAGAGTCCGAGGTTATAATGGTCAAAGAGTTAAAAAAGAAATTAATCTAATCAATAGCCACAATGAAGGTACAGCCAAATGAGTCAAGTCTTAACCCTAGAATTGAGCGATGAAGTCTATGCCGCCTTGCAACAGCAAGCTAAAATATTAGGTATCGACCTGTCAGAATTAGCCGCAACTTCCCTCGAGCGACAGTATCGCTTAACAAAAGATAAAGACCAACGCACGGAAGCGGAAAAAGAAGCAGCACGTCAACGCTTTGAGAGACATATTGGTTCAATTAGCGGCTATCCTCCAGGAGCAGATAATGAAAGCATTGATGCTGATCTTGCGAGAGAATACGCTAGTAACCATGAGGAAGATTGATGCTTCTAGATACATCTGGTTTGCTATGCTTGCAGTTTGAATCCGAACCTTGTCACCAGCAAGCCCGTTTTTTGTATAAAAACACAAGAATCCGATTAGTTCAAAGCTACATTTTAGCCGAATATGTCACTCTAGCCCATACACGGCGTTACCCGCGTTTAGCCACCCTAGAATTTATCACCGATTTGCTAGAAAATCCAGATATCGAGACAGTTTGGGTAGATGAACCCTTACATCGTGCTGCTGTCAAACTATTGATGGCACGGCAAGATAAGACTTATTCTTTATGCGATGCAGTTAGCTTTTTATTGATGCGTCAGTTCAATATTAATGAAGCATTAACCACCGATCGCCATTTTGAGCAAGAAGGTTTTCACCGTTTACTTGTATTCTAAAAAGGGCAGAGCTACGTCAGGGGTTGGTATTTCTCCAACTGGTACTCCTGCCATTTCCCCGACCCCAGTTCGGTGAGGGATTGGGCGTTTCCCAACTGCGCGGCAGCTTCCCGCCAGAATTGTTCAAAGTTCTGCCGCAGTTCTCCGGTGGCAATCATTGATTTTAACCCGATAATTTAGTCAACAATTCCAAGAGTTTTTTACTATTAGGAGTCAAGAGAGTTCGACGATAGGCATCGGCGGCCTTTTTAATCGCTTCCGCTTGGGTGGGATAGGGATGAATAACAGTAGAGAGTTTACTCAGTCCGATTTTGGCAACCATAGCGGTGGTAATTTCGGAAATCATCTCACCGGCGTGAGCGGCGACGATAGTGGCTCCTAAAATTTGGTCGGAACCTTGTTTGTGAATAATTTTTAGAAAACCTGCTGTTTCGCCATCAGTGATAGCTCGATCGACTATACTCAAAGGAATTTTAATAGTATTAGTGACCAATCCCCGGGTCTGTGCTTGGGTTTCATCCATACCCACCCGGGCGATTTCTGGGTCGGTATAAGTGACCCAAGGCAGAACTAAATTACTGAGCTTATCGCGTCCGAAACCGAAGGGAGAAAAAAGGGTATTTTTAATCACAATACGCGCGGCTGCATCGGCGGCATGGGTAAATTTCCAATCCATACAGATATCACCGGCCGCATAAATTTTCGGGTTAGTAGTTTGCAGATAATCATTGACTTTAACTCCCCGACGAGTATCGTATTCCACGGCCACCGCTTCTAAATTTAATCCTGACAGATTCGGCTCCCGGCCCGCACCGACTAAAATCTCGTCAACGGTGATAGTTGCTCCTTGACCGTTGCTAGTATATTCAATGGTTTTACCCCGCTCATTTTTTGTCACCCGTTCAATTTGGCAGCAGAGAATCAATTGCATTCCTTCCCGCAGCAAAGTATTCTCAATAATTTCGGCTGCTTCTGGGTCTTCTTTATTCAAAAGATGGGAATGATTATGAAATAAAATCACCTGCGAGCCTAACCGTTGAAAAGCTTGGGCTAATTCACAACCAAGCGGACCGCCACCGATAACAGCTAATCGAGGAGGTAATTCTGTGAGGGAAAAAATTGTTTCATTGCTATAAAATCCCGCCGCTTTTAGTCCGGGGATATCAGGATGAAAAGCCCTAGCACCAGTGGCAATGACGGCTTTTTTATAAGCGAGATTTTTTCCCGCCACTGCCACGGCATTTTGTCCTAAAAAACGAGCGCTACCCAAGAAGACATCGATACCTAGTTTTTGGAAACGTTGCACCGAATCATGATGGCTAATATCGGCGCGAATTTGCCGCATTCTGGTCATTACTCTAGCAAAATCTACCCTAGTATCCCCAATGTTAATTCCTAATTTTTTGGCTTTCTCAATTTCCCCGATAATTCTAGAGGAACGAATCAGACATTTAGAAGGAATACAACCGAAATTGAGGCAATCTCCTCCCATGAGATGTTTTTCCACTAAAGCCACTTTTAAACCTATATCTAAACCCGCAGCCCCTGCCGCTACGACTAAACCCGCAGTACCCGCACCAATGACGACTAAATCATAACAATCTTGGGGTTGTGGATTGAGCCAATCGGCAGGATGAACATAATTAACTAATTTTTGATTATGTTCGTCCACTGGGAGAATATTAACTTCACTGGAGCTATTTTGAAACATATTAGACCTCTTGTAAAAATCAAAAATTGTTGTTAGGGTTAGGAGTCAGTAGCCAGTAGTCAGTAGTCAGGAGAATTAAGAATGAATAATAATCAGTTAAATGGTCTATTTACAGATTTTATGCAATTTAATTCTTATTTTTGCCGTTTTTGAACCCTGAAAAATTAATTATGCAAGAGGTTTATTAAAGCAGTTATCTTAATGGTGAGATACGAAGTTTTCGTTTTGGGTAGCCGGTCGCCGGTCGCCGGTCGTGAGGAGATTATTTTTATTTGTTCTCCCCACACCCCACACCCCACTTCCCACTTCCCCAACCCCTGACTGATAAATGATGACTATTCACTGATAACTGATGCCAGGGCCTGACGGGCAATTTTTGTGACGTAGAGGGTGAGAGCAACGGTAGCGATAAAACCAATCAGGCGAATAGTCCATTGTAAAGCTGGGTTAGTGGCTGGTGCTGAGGTGCTGATAGTGGCAAGACTGCCCGCTAAAGAGCCAATATAGACATACATTATCGTCCCCGGAATCATGCCCGCGCAACCTAGTAGATAATCTTTCAGAGAAACCCCGGTGACACCATAGGCATAATTAAGCAGATTAAAAGGAAATACGGGAGATAAACGGGTTAAAAGCACTATTTTTAAGCCTTCTCTCTCTACAGCTTCATCGATAGCTTGAAATTTATTATTACCTTGAATTTTTTCCGCCACCCAACCCCTAGCCAAATAACGTCCCACCAGAAAAGCGGCAGCGGAGCCGATAGTTGCCCCGATAAAGACGTAAAAAGAGCCTAAAACCACGCCAAAAACCACACCAGCCCCGAAAGTCAGGATTGAACCTGGAAAAAAGGCCACAGTAGCTAGAATATAGATAATTATAAACGCGATCGCTCCCACAGCCCCCAAACTATCCACCCAAGTTAAGGCATTGAAAAGAATAGTTTGAGGATTAAAACCGGTGGAGGGACTGGATTCGATGGCAAAAGCGGGGGGAGTAGTCAGGAGAAAAGTGCCGCTAAAGGCGATTAGCAGCGGCAAATAACGGCAAATAACCAGCTTTTTCCAGTTGCTGGACTGGGAAATAATCATCACAAGTCCCTAAAAAGAGAATAAAAGAGAGATTAAACTATAAAAGCGAATTAAATAGAACTAGGGGCTATTCTACCGTAGTTATCATTGTTTAGACCAGAAAGTCAATCCTGAAAATTCCCCCAAAATCCCAGTCTCTCCGAGAAGATAAGACAAGCAACAGCCCGGTAATTTTTGCTGTTTACTTGATATTACACCTTGCCGTCTCTGGGGAAAAAATGTCACAATTAGAAATAATTAGCATTGGATATAGCAATTAATCTATGAAAATCCTCCCCAAGGTCAAGGCCCCTACCTTCCTGCAAATGGCACAATGGATCATTAATCCCGTAGCTTTTATGGAAAATGCCGCCCGCAAGCATGGCGATATTTTTAGCACAAAAGTGGGTTTAACTGTAGATAATTTTATCTTTGTCAGTAGTCCTGCGGCCCTACAACAAATTTTAACTAATGACCGTAAAAAATTTTCGGCACCAGGGGAAGCCAATCGGATTATTGCCCCGATTATTGGTGATTATTCCGTCGTCATGTTAGACGGAGACATCCACAAAAAACGCCGTCAGCTTTTATTGCCACCTTTTCACGGGGAGAGAATGCGTTTCTACGGCGATTTAATCCGCGATATTACCCTGAGAGTAATGGCAGAATTGCCCGAAAATCAACCTTTTAAGGCCCGTTCAGCGACCACAGCGATTGCTTTACAAGTAATTATGGAGGCAGTTTTTGGAATTAGTCAAGGGGAACGTTATCAAACCCTGAAAAAAATTCTGGCTGAAATGCTCGATATTTTTAACTCTCCGGTGATGGTTTCTTTGTTATTTTTCCCAATTTTGCAGGCTGATTTGGGTGCTTGGAGTCCCTGGGGAAAATACCAGCGTTACCAAGAAAAAATTGATGATATTGTCTATACAGAAATTGCCGAAAGAAAAGCTAATCCTAACCCGAATCGTAGCGATATTTTATCACTACTGATGTCGGCCCTGGATGAAGAAGGCAACCCGATGAGCGATAAGGAATTGCGCGATGAATTAATGACCTTATTATTCGCAGGTCATGAAACCACAGCCACTGCTATGTCTTGGGCGCTCTACTGGACTCATCGCTATCCAGAAATTAAAGAAAAAATTCTCCAAGAAATAGCCACTTTAGGAGATAATCCTAACCCCATTGATATAACTAGATTACCCTATCTTTCGGCGGTTTGTTCGGAAACTTTACGCATTCATCCCGTGGCAATGTTAACTTTTCCGCGAGTAGTGCAAGAACCAGTAGAACTAGATGGTTATCCTTTAGAAAAAGGGACAATTCTTATGGGTTGTATTTATCTAGCTCACCACCGTGAGCAAACTTTCCCCGATTCCCATACTTTTAAACCAGAACGCTTTTTAGAAAAACAATTCACCCCCTACGAATATATGCCTTTTGGTGGTGGGGCGCGTCGTTGTATCGGGGAAGTTTTAGCTATCTACGAGATGAAAATCGCTATCGCCACAATTTTGGCCAATTATCAGTTAACTCTAGTTAATAATACCCCCGAAAAACCCAGTCGCCGCGGTGTCACCCTTGCTCCCTCGCGAGGAGTTCCCATGGTCTTAAAAGGACGACGGGAACCTCTGGTGACTGCCCCCATGCTCGCCGAAATTTCTTAAAAAAACTGACAAAATATTGTACAATCAGAGTTGTGGTATCCCGTATCATAACTCTGTTTTTTTGTCAATAAAATTGGGGATAATTATGGTCTTAATTCGTTTAGCTAAATCTTGGCAAATTTCCCAAAATGAAGTTACTTCCGAAAGTGTTTATTTTAACCGTCGTCGCTTTTTACAAGGGTTAATCGGGGCAGGAATTGCGGGGAGTTCTCTATTATTAACTGCTTGTGGTAAATCCTCCTCCTCGGAAGCTTTAGAAAAAAGTTTGCAATTACCTAAAATTGAAGGGTTCAGCAAGAATCCGCAGTTTTTAACGGTAAATCGCCCCATAGTTGCTGAAACTGTAGCGGGGAAATATAACAATTTTTATGAGTTCGGAGGGAGGAAAAATATCTGGTTAAAAGCGCAGAAACTACCGACGAATCCCTGGATGGTAGAAGTGGGAGGATTGGTAAAAAATCCCCAGACCTACGATATAGATACTATTAAAAAAACCTTTCCTCTCGAAGAAAGAATCTATCGTTTTCGTTGTGTGGAAGCTTGGTCAATGGTCTTACCTTGGCTTGGTTTTCCCATGGGTGCTTTAATTGCGGCAGTGGAACCAAAACCAGAAGCAAAATTCGTCCGTTTTACCTCCTTTTATGATCCCGAAATTACCAAAGGGCCAGGATTACATTTAGGAGCCTTACCCTGGCCCTATACAGAAGGTTTAAGAATTGAAGAAATGGCCAACGAATTAGCTTTCTTTGCTGTGGGAATTTTCGGGCATGATTTACCCAAACAACAGGGCGCACCCTTGCGAATGGTTGTTCCTTGGAAATACGGTTTTAAAGGAGCAAAATCAATAGTAAAAATTGAATTTACCGCCAAACAACCCGCCACCTACTGGAACACAATTGACGCTCACGAATACGATTTTGAGGCTAATGTAAACCCCAGTAAACCCCATCCCCGTTGGTCGCAAGCAACGGAAAAATTTATCGGTAGTAGAAGTGATTTATCTTGGGAAATTATCGAAACTCTCCCCTATAATGGCTACGGTGAATATGTGGCTAGTTTGTATAGTTAATTTTGATTATTATCCTCGTTTTATTTAGTTTAAGTGAGTATTTATGGAAAATAAAACTCTGTACGAACAAGACTTTTATCTCTGGATTAGAACTACTATTAATCAACTGCAAGCCAGACAGTTTGAGCGGGTAGATTTAGAGAATTTACTGGAGGAGTTAGCAAGTATGGGAAGGAGTGAAAAACGCAAAATCGAAAATCTTTTGATTCAATTGCTGGTACATTTGCTGAAACTAACCTACTGGACAGGAGAAAAAGCTAGAAATGAGGGTCACTGGAAAGGGGAAATTAGAAACTTTCGCCGACAAATAATCAAAGAAGTTAAAGATAGCCCTAGTCTCAAACCCTATCTTTTGGAAATCTTTGAGGAATGCTATCAATTTGCTAGAAAAGATGCTAGTGATCGCTCTCAATTACCCCTCGATACTTTCCCCGCTATTCCCCTTGGTTCCCTTGAACAAATTCTCGATGAAGATTGGTTTCCCACTAATAACCATGAGTAATATATAGAGGTCAATTATGGACAATAAAACCCTGTACGAACAAGACTTTTATCTCTGGATTAGAACTACTATTAATCAACTGCAAGCGAGACAGTTTGAGCGGGTAGATTTAGAGAATTTACTGGAGGAATTAGCAAGTATGGGAAGGAGTGAAAAGCGCAAAATCGAAAATCTTTTGATTCAATTACTGGTACATTTGCTGAAACTAACTTACTGGACAGGAGAAAAATCTAGAAATGAGGGTCACTGGAAAGGGGAAATTATCAACTTTCGCCGACAAATAATCGAAGAAATTAAAGATAGCCCTAGTTTAAAACCCTATATTCTGGAAATCTTTGAGGAATGCTATCAATTTTCTAGAAAAGAGGCTCAAGTTAGAACTCAATTACCCCTCGATACTTTCCCCGCTATTCCCATTGGTTCCCTTGAACAAATTCTCGATGAAGATTGGTTTCCCACTAATAACCACGAGTAATATATAGAGGTAAATTATGGATAATAAAACCCTGTACGAAGAAGACTTTTATCTCTGGATTAGAACCACTATTAATCAACTGCAAGCCAGACAGTTTGAGCGGGTAGATTTAGAGAATTTACTAGAGGAGTTAGCAAGTATGGGAAGGAGTGAAAAGCGCACAATTAAAAGTCTGTTAACCCGATTATTAGAACATTTACTTAAGCTCAAATATTGGGCGGCAGAAAGAGAGAGAAACGAAGGTCACTGGAAGGGAGAGATTAGAACTTTTCGTCTCGATATATTAGATGAACTTAAAGATAGTCCTAGTCTGAAACCTTATCTTTTGGAAATTTTTGATGAATGTTATCTTTCAGCCCGAAAAAATGCCAGTGACCGCTCTCAATTACCCCTCGATACTTTCCCCGTTATTCCCATTGGTTCCCTTGAACAAATTCTCGATGAAGATTGGTTTCCTGCGGGCGATAATCTGGAAATATAGCCATCAGTTAGACTGCTCCATACTGCTCTAACAAAAAACAACTATCTCCCGATAGCGATCGCAAAAGGTCGAATAATTGTAAGTTTCTGTTAAGGGGTGCGGTCAGATCGAAGAATCATCGCTAGAATGAGCCTAGATTGTCAGTGCGATGCCGAAGGCACTGCATAGCAGATCGCCGATCTTGTAGGGTGCGTTCCCTAATGTGGCTCCCACTGCTCCAGCGATCGATTTTGGGGAACGCACCATGCCCATTGATTGAATCTGTGGTCTAAATTTGATCGCCGATCTTGTAGTACGGGGCCTGGTGATGCTCACACAAATGATACTGAATTGCCAGATATTGGAGTTCACTACTGGCTAGATGCAGGAACGAGGCTGAAATACATTTTGAAAGTCTGGGTTGAGGATTAAAGAGCTTGCGAATTAGTAGTCAGGGTGGGCGTTTGCTCACCTTGCTTTTTCATGCGGTAATATGGAATGAGATGGTGAAACACTGAGACTATAGCTATGACGCTCGCATCAAATAAACAAACCGCTATCATTCGTACAGAGCGAGGACTGACAATCGCAGGAACCCGCATCACCCTCTATGATGTAATGGATTATGTGACTGCTCAATATCCACCTAAGTTTATTCAGGGATTATTTGATCTGACGGAAGAGCAAATTAACGCTGCCCTGGCTTATATTGAGGCTCATCGTGCGGATGTAGAAGCTGAGTACCAGCAAGTTCTCAAAGAAGCTGAAGAACTCCGACAATATTATGAAGAGCAAAATCGTGAGCGAGTTGCCCGTATTGCTGCGCAACCACCTAAGCCAGGCTCCGAGGCTGCTTGGGAAAAGCTTCGAGTGGCTAAGGCAAAGCGTGAGTCGAAAGTATGATTTTTTTGATTGATCACAATCTCAAAGGTCATGCCTTGGTTTTCTTTGGTGCGATCGCAACTCAGGGCTGGCTTGATATCGTCCCGATGCAGTTCGTCACCTTTGCAGAGATGGATTTGTCGATCAACAGTGATGACAGGACGGTTTGGCGACTTGCTCAAGAGAATCAGATGATTTTGCTTACCGCTAATCACAGTATGGAAGGGAAAGATTCCCTAGAGCAGGTCCTGCGTGAAGAAAATACCTCAGAGTCATTGCCTGTGATCACCGTTAGCAATGCTGATCGGCTTTTGATTGACATCCTCGCCGCCCTAAAAGTGCGGCGATTCCTAAACCTCACGATTTAAGTTTCTGCTTCCACCACCGTCGCATACCACAGTTAAAAAACCATGTACTGTCTTACACAGAGTCC
>SFCA01000166.1:0-36301 GCA_007095475.1 Microcystis aeruginosa Ma_QC_C_20070703_M131
ACACAAGCGTTTGAACTCTGTTGGCTTTAAAGTTTTTACTTGTTCGTAATTCATCTTTCAATCTTAACTCTTGGACTATTTTATCCTATTTTGTCTAGACTTATGCAAGAGATCTATTACTTTGAATACTGAAATCGACACAAGTACGACACCTCCAGTTGTTATGCCCACAGATCAAAAGCCCGTAATCCCACCGCAAAAAATATTAACTAATTCCAAAGATATCGCTCTTGTAGGTGGATTAGGTATGGCAGCGACCTCCGATTTCAGACAGTCGGTTCATCAAACCAAAGTTCCCGAACCGGGTACTATCCTCGGACTTCTGGCAGTGGGTGGTTTAGGATTGGTTTCCCGCTTCAAGAAACAAAAATAACAGTTACCAATGTCTCGTACACATTGATAACTGTAAGGTTGAACAAGAATAGCTAAAGGTTAGATGCCCTGTTTGGTTTTCTGGCCTTTAGCTTTCCCATAAGTGTTGATTCTAGCGCAAGCCAAGACCTAATTTTTGTTTTCGATTGTTTTTGCGGTAAAAAATCTTACTGCCTTGGTCACTGACAAAATGACAATTGCGGTAGGACCGCCAGAGAGATTTGAAAATCGGTTCTTTCGAGACGCGATAATAGTCTCCTAAGACGGGACGGATAGCCTCGGTTGCTTCTTGGAGATGATAGTGGGGAATAGTGATAAAAATGTGATGGGCAACGTGAGTACCAATTTGGTGATGGATGGGATTAAAGATGCCATAATCGCGATCGATGGTAGAAAGCGCCCCTTTGAGAAAGTACCAATCTTGACCGCGATACCAGGGAATATCATCTTCGGTGTGGTGTAGGAATGTCACCAAGTCCAACCAAACCACAAAGACGATATAGGGCATGATGTAGTAGTTAAACAGAAACCAAAAGCCTTGGCTGATACCCACCCCGATTAATAGACCTAACATAAAGGTACAGCAAACGGTGCTAGTCAGTACCTGCCACCGTTCCGAGGGGCGAAAAAGGGGGCTTTCGGGCATAAAATGGGACCCCTGTTTATTAGGGGAACGACGGAAAAGATAAAGGGGATAAACAAATAAAATTAGCTGAAAACGAGCTAATTTTTCGTACCAAGCCATATTGTTATACTGGGTTTCCGTGACGGGATACCAACTTTCATCGGTGTCGATATTGCCGGTATTAGCGTGATGGGTGCGATGACTGATACGCCAACCGTGGAAAGGTACGAGAATGGGAGTATGACTGAGATGACCGATTAAGTTATTTAACCAACGATAACGGGAAAAGGAACCGTGACCGCAATCGTGACCGACGACAAATAAGGCCCAAAACATGGTTCCCTGCATAAACCAAAAAAGGGGGAAGAACCATGCTTGATTAATCTGGTAAGTTATCCAGTAAAGTAGGGTAATAATGCCAATATCAAAAAAAAAGTAAGCTAAAGAGCGAAAAACGCTTGATTGGAAGCAACGGGCCGGGATAGCTAGACGGACATCCTGTAGGGTAAATGGCAAAAATTCTCTTTCTAGGGATGGTTTAGGTAGGGTTTGGGACACTAGGTTATAACTCAAGATGGATAACAGGGCAGTATTGACGAAAGCTTGAGTAGCTCAATTTTTCTGTTGCTCGATGCGCTATCTTTTCTCTATCTCAGCTAAGAAGCGGACAAGACCGAGCGATCGAGCGAATTTCGTCTAACTCACTGGGATTTTATTCTAGAGCTTAATGTAACTTAACAAAAGCCCCTGGGGAAAGTTAATCAGATTCTCCCCCTGTCTGTCCATCTGTCCCCTTGGGCATCCACACAATAGACCGGCTCTTCGGTTCGTGTTATCCACTCGATCAAACCAGACCAAGCAACGAAGAACCAAATATATTAACATTGTTTTGTCAGCATATAAGTTTAGAGATCATTATGGCAATAGCAACTTTGACAGCACTTCACGACACTGCGATCAAGAAATCGACAGAACAATCCAGTAAGCTACCCGATACTGAGAAAAAGATTTACAAAGCCGGAGAAACCATCAGCATCGACAGGGTGGAATCTGCACCCAACGGACATTTAAAAGTAACCCTGAGTAGCGGTGCTGGTGTCTGGTATATCTTTGAAAAAGATTGGTCTCCTATTCCAGGGTCTCAGGACCGAGTAGAAAGCAATAGTAAAGTTCCTGAACAAGCAGTTCAGATTATAACTGAGTTTGAAGGTTTTGTCCCTCATGTTTATGATGATGGCGTAGGAGTGGCGACGATTGGGATTGGAACAACTCAGTATCCTAATGGCAAACCTGTTCGTTTTGGCGATCCAAATATCACTTTAGCAACCGCTCAGAGTTATTTATCCCACTATCTTGAAAACACCGTAAATCACCTAGCTGCTTCAATTCCTTATTGGAATGAGATGAATGATAATCAGCGCTCAGCCTTGATTTCGTTTGCTTACAATTTAGGCGATCATTTCTACGGTAATCCCGGTTTTAATTCTATCACTTCTGCTTTGCGAGATAAGCGATGGAATGACGTACCCAAGGTTTTAGAACTCTACTCTAATCCGGGTTCCAATGTCCATGAAGGTCTGCTGCGACGGCGCAAGGCTGAGGGTGAATTGTGGCAAGGTAAGGGGAAATTTGCTAAGTAAGTAGTTGTGTCTCTGGGGTGATATTTGCACCCCAGAGACACGGAGAACACAGAGAGATATTTATTGGCTACTGGAATTAAAGTATGGAATTATTTTTTGTTAGGTTTAAGCCAAATTTCTTGATGAGAACTCTGTTTTTATTGTTTATTTGCTTGTTTTGGGGTAAAACAACTCTTGCAGAAACCTTACAAACAAGAAATTTTATTGTCAAGATTACTAGAAATTGTCCTGAAGGAGAGGTAGTGTGCAACAATGTCTCCTACACCGGAACAAGTTTAAGAACCGCAGAATCCATTAAACTTACTGGGAGAACTGTTTATCGTTTGTGTTCAGATAGGGTTACTCCCTGTCAATTTCTCGGCTACGAGTTTATTAATAGAAATTATCGTTATTTTGTCACAGAAAGTGGTATAATAAGAGTTTATAAAAACGGCAAGCTTTTACTTGAAGAAAGTGGTTCATGGCAGGATTAATCGTTTAATCAAAACTGATTAAATTCTCTTTCAAGTAGGTATATAAGAATTGCAGGCGTTGTGTTTCACTTTCAGTGAGTTGGTCTCCTTTTCCTCGCAACTCAAAATATCGTTGTGTAGCTGTCGATAAGCGTATTGTTTTACCTAGTTCTTCTAAAGCACTAAAATAATTGCCAGATACACAGGGTGAGCGCATCTCAAACGCTATTGACAATTGTGCAATTTTGTGATCTGCGTGGGCATTTCAATTGATACCAGTCAATCAGAATAGTTACGAACTCGATCCATTTGGTAGATTGTTGCTTAACAATTGAGATGGCAAATTCTACTCAAATATGCCTGAATCGCCTTCTAGGTGAGCAACTCACCTAAGCTGTTAAAACCCAAAAAAAGGGTGAACAAAATTCACCCCGACAGACACAGTAATCATCCTACAAAGTACCGATAAACTGATCAATGCGATCGAATCCTTTTTCAATCGTCTTTAGGTCTGTAGCATAGGAAAGACGAATACAATCATCAGCACCGAAAGCAATACCGGGGATAGCGGCTACTTTTTGGGTTTCGAGGAGTTTCTGACAAAAATCCTGGGATTTTAAACCAGTTTGACTAATATCGATAAACACATAAAAAGCACCGTTGGGAGTAGGACAATTGAGTCCAGGGAGCGATCGCACTCGTTCTAAAATATACTGTCGGCGCTCGCTAAAAGCTTTGACCATTTCCTCGATGCAATCTTGGGGACTCGCCAAAGCAGCGATCGCACCGTACTGGGCAAAAGTGCAGACATTGGAGGTACTATGACTTTGGATCTTAGTCATAGCTTTGACAATTTCCACCGGTCCTGCTATGTAACCAACGCGCCACCCCGTCATCGAGAAAGCTTTAGCAAAACCATTACTAATAATACTGCGCTGAAAGATTTCCGGACCAAAAGAAGCGATACTGCGGTGAATTGCGCCATCGTAGAGGATTTTCTCGTAAATTTCATCAGAAACCACTAAAATATCCTTTTCAACCACAATTTTGGCTAAAGCTGCGATTTCTTCGGGAGTATAGACAATGCCGGTGGGATTAGAGGGAGAATTGAAAACAAATAATTTAGTTTTCGGTGTAATTGCCGCTTCTAGCTGTTCGGGGGTGATTTTATACTGATTCTCTAGGCTAGTGTTCACTATAACCGATGTTCCCCCCGCTAACGTCACCATTTCAGGATAACTCAACCAGTAGGGTGCGGGAATAATCACTTCGTCTCCCGCTTCAATTAACGCCATGATCAGATTGTAGAGAGACTGTTTACCCCCATTGGTGACGATGACATTATCGGCATTGTATGCTAGTTGATTATCCCGCAGCAATTTCTCGGCGATGGCTTTTCTTAACCCCGGTTCTCCGGCAGCCGGTCCGTAGCGAGTTTTCCCCTCATCCAGGGCCTTTTTCGCGGCAGCTTTGATGTGAATGGGTGTGTCGAAATCTGGCTCCCCGGCGCTAAAACTACAGACATCTTCGCCGTTTTTCTTCATTTCCTTGGCCAGAGAGTCGATAGCTAGGGTAAGGGAGGGGGTGACTTGATTGACTCGTGACGCTAGTTTCATAGTATTTTACCCTGAAAGGGCTTTTCTGATGACCTACACAACCTTTAGTATTGTCCATCACCTCGATTGTTCTGGGTGTTTTTTTATATAATCTCCGGAATTGCGGCGCTTAGGGATGGGTGTGGGGTGATGGGGTGTGGGGTGTGGGGTGTGGGGTGATGGGGTGATGGGGAGAACAAAGCTGCTTTTTGCCTTTTGCCTTCGTTATTGAGGATTTTTTCTTTTCGGGGGTTTTTGTTTGCTGGTAGGGAGTAGGGGAGCGGTTAATTTTTCGTAGAGTTCAAAGAGGTATTCAATACGGTTTAATTCACTGGTGAAAGGTTGGGGACGATAACACAAATCAACGGCTTTGTCAAGTTTTTGGTGAGCTTTGAGCAAGTCGGGAGGCATGGTTAAAGGATCGTATAAATCCGCAAGGCTACTATCGGGATATTTTACCCTTGTATCTAGCACAGTTTGAGCGCAAGTTTCAACGGTTTGTTTTTGTTTGTCGGTGATATTTTCTGGAAAGGGGTAGTTATTATAAACAATCGAACTTGAATACTGATAGTCGCTTTTGGTTCTTCCACAGACATATTTAACCCATGCCATGTGCATTTCTGAAAGTAAAACTCCATAAGTCAACAAATCTGCATAAGCAACAACGAGAGAACTACCACTGGCAATAATATCTTTGGTATTGATTGTGATTGGAATATATTTTCTGTTTTCAGAAGAGACTTTTGGAATAAGAATATAATCTGTTTTAGGTTGTCTAATCTCACCAAAAAGATATGGAGTTTGAGCAAGTTTTACCGTGGTTGCTCTACCACTACTTTCACGATATATTTTTACCTGCTCGATTCTTTCTAAAACAAGAGGCATTTTTTTTAGTTCTATGGGTTTAGAGTCTATAAGCCATAAACACCAACGTTTAATATTATGAATAGACTCTTTACCCCCTGAATACTGTTTGATAAATTTTTCGGATAAAGGTTCTTTTTTTATAAACTCTATTTTTTCTGCATCTGAAAGAATCAATATACCATTATCAATAGGCATACTACCATAATTAATATCAGGCAGATTGGATATAGGTTTGCTTCTCTTTTGAAGGATGACATCTGAGCCTTGCACTAAATATGGATTGATATTTTTAACTGTCCTTTCCGTCGGTTCACCTTTAACATCAGCATAATCAAAAATCTTTTTATTTTCAATATCCTGTACAGCAAATCCAATAATTACACAATGAACTGCTGCATTTCCCTTAGCCTCATTTTTCCAGCTAAATGTGCGATGAGCAAAATAGATTTTAATTTCATATTTGTTAAAAAGCTCCTGCCATAAAACCCCAACTTGTTCACCCTGTGTAATTGAATTGGTGCTAACAAAAGCACAACGGATGATTGTCCCTTGAATATACTGAGCCGCTTTAATATACCATGCGGTTACATAATCTAAAACACCTGATCCTTTAACGTCTCCTAAAACACGATTCATGTCAGCTTTTTGAGCCAAACTTTGCTCTTTTTTACCCACAAAAGGAGGATTCCCTAAAATAAAATTGAGCTTCTCTTTTGAGATAAGTTCCTCCCAATCAATTCGCAAGGCATTTCCATGAACAATTTTCGCCGCTTTCTTTAATGGTAAACGCACAAAATATTGACCAAAAGTATTACTAACTTTAATATTCATCTGATGATCAATTAACCACATTGCCACCTCTGCCACCCTCACCGCAAACTCATCGTATTCAATACCAGCAAACTGATTTACATCTACCTGAATAATGGTACTAATATCTGTTACTAACTGCCCCGTTTTATCTAACTTCTGTAATACCAAAATCTCTAAATCTCGTAACTCCCGATAGGTAATAATTAAAAAATTGCCGCAACCACAGGCAGGATCAAGAAAATATAAATTAGCAATCTTTTTCTGAAATTCTAGTAATTTATTGCGATTGCCTTTAATCTTCTCAAATTCTCTGTGTAAATCATCTAAAAATAACGGTTTAATCACCTTTTGAATGTTCTTCTCGGAGGTATAATGCGCCCCTAAATTACGTCGCTCTTTTGGATTCATTACCGCTTGAAACATAGAACCAAAAATAGCAGGGGAAATTTTTCCCCAATCAAAAGCACAAGCTTCTAATAACATGACTCGCATCTTGCTATCAAAAGCCGCTAAGGGTAATGACTCCTCAAATAACTTGCCATTTATGTAGGGAAATTGAGTTAAATTCTCATCGAGATTTTTTAATCTTTTTTCTTCTGGTGTATTCAAAACCTGAAAAATAGCATCAATGTGCATCGCCAAATCACTGCCATCTTCCTTGGTATGTAGATCAATATATTCCCAGAAAATCCCCTTATTAAAAATACCCGTATCATCGGCAAATAAACAAAATAATAAACGCACTAGATAAACTTCCAAATCATGCCCTATATAACCAATTTCTTTGAGGCAATCATGAAGTTTTCCCATTAACTCGGCTGCTTGAATATTGACGGGATCTTCGTCTTTATAAACTCGCTTTTCGTAACCAGCAATAAAATCAAATAAATGAACGTTATCAACAAAATTACTTAATTCAAATTCCCATTGATTGCCTGAATCTAAATCATATAATTTAAACCGTTGAAAATCCGAGACTAAAATATAACGCGGTAACTCATGTTCCTTTAAATTGGGAAAATAATCCTTAGCCTGTTGTGTGGCTTTTTCTAAATCTTTCCCCTTCGATTTATGCTCAACTAAAATCTTTCTTTTCCAGAGTAAATCAATAAAACCCTGTTTATTATCTGCTTTTTTTATCGGTTGCTCAAAACTGGCCACCTCACGCCGTGAAATGCCAAAGACATTAAAAAAATCATTCCAAAAAGACTGAGATTCTGCTTTTTCTGAAGTCTCTCCTTCCCACTCTTTTTGAAAAGCGATGGCGCGATTTTTTATTTCATTCCAACTTAAAGGCATAGTTTTAACTCCTTATCTTTCGCGGCTCTTCGTTACTTGGTATGGTTCGATAGGGGAGCATAAATCGACTAAATCCTTATCTGGCAAGAGACTTAATTGATTAGTTCGCTCTAGAGCAAAAACAATTGACAAAAATCGCTAAATGCTTTTCTATATAAGGGTTCCATCCCTTATAACCCCCGTCTATTGCATAACATAAACCGAAGAGCCTCTTTCGCCGGTTTGCTAAACGATAGTAGAAAATGGTGTAGGGAGCCAGATGCAGTCAGCAAGGGATACAGATAAGTAGCTGGTTATAATTAAATTGAAGATAAATTTTAGGTTCGATCCCCCCTTAGTCCCCCCTTAATAAGGGGGGCATCTGATAATTTTTAACGCCTACCTACTTAGTTTCCATTTTAGGTGATTTTTTGGTAAACTACAAGGGAAACTAGAAATTAGTAACGCCTTGAGAATTGTATCCGCTTAGTTATCAGTGCAGTTATTGACTCGAACGAAAAACTTATCGCTATGTCCAAGACTCTCTACGAACAAGATTTTCAATTGTGGCTCGCAACAACAATTAGCCACCTACAGAAGCGGGAATTTGCTGCACTGGATACTGATAACTTAATTGAGGAGTTAACCGAGTTGGGAAAATCGGAAAAAAGAACTTTAGAAAGTAATTTGATGATTCTTTTGGCTCACTTGCTCAAATTAAAAGTACAGCACGACGCACCGCCATCCATGAAAGATAGCTGGTATTGTTCTATTATTGAGCATCGCCAGCGAATTGAGAAAAACTTACGCAATACGCCTTCCCTGAAATCCTATCTAGAAACTGCTATCGAGGAAGCTTATCCAGATGCTCGTCAAGTGGCAATTAAGGAAGGGAAACTCCCTCAATTTGGTGTTCGGATTCCCCCAGAAAATGATTATCCTCAAATTTGTCCTTTCTTGCCAGAGCAAATCTTAGATGAGAACTTCTATGGCAATTGACTAGAGGAAAAAGTTAATTTTCAATTTTTGCATTACTCATGACTCGACTAACTCCAATCCAAGTTGACAAAAACACTCTAATTTATATAGATTCCACCGATAACCTAGAAATTCCTGCCGAGACATTAGGAACAGAGGGAAGAATTGCTAAAGGGGTAATTTATCTACCAGATAATTGAAAATCATCACAATAATTATTTAGAAAAGTGGAACCTACAGAAGAACAGTATCTTGTCTTAAATGCTCTTGAAACTTTGGGACTCCTGCTCTTTAGAGTCTATGATGAAGATAATGGAGCTTGGCTAATCATTACTTCTAGTCTAACATTGCCCAGATCATACTTACTGCCTAATGGCGAAATTGTTCCCCTAGAATGGATGCTTTAACCATGAAAAAACCGACAGAACTTCAACAGCAAGAATACGAAAGAATTGGCGAAATTGCAGCCAAAGGAAGACAGCGTTATCTAGAAGCAGGAGGCGACCAAAAAATCTGCCCTAGCGGAAGAAAAGGAAATGATTATTTAACCGATGAAGAACGTAAAGAAATTTTACAATTAGCCCGTCAGGTTTTTGGCGTTCAGATTAAAGATGGCCAAGTTTACTGTCAAGGACGGACTTGGAAAATATCCGATAAAAAAGTCTCAAAAGATACCGAAAAATGAACTAAATATTGCTAGAAAAAGGACATATAAAGCGCTTGAGATGAGTTCTCTGCTCAATCAACTGAGTATGGGTTATATATCAGGAGAGACAAAAAGCAATTTAAATGTGCGGACAGCTTAGAACTTACCTAAACAAAAGCCCCCAGAAAACATCACTTTCTAGGGGTTTAATTACATTGACGGAAAACAAACTTATGGGGAGGTTAACCTCCAGCTACCGCAGGAACGATACTGACTTCATCGCCATCTTGTAAGGGGGTTTTTGTCCCATCGAGGAAGCGAATATCTTCACTGTTGACGTAGAAATTTAAAAAGCGCCGGGGTGCGCCCTCTTCATCGCATAAGCGGGCCTTAATACCGGGGAAACTTGCTTCTAAGGATTCGATTAAACCACCGACACTACTAGCACTACACTCGATGGTAGCCTTATTTTCTGTAAATTTTTGCAGGGGAGTAGGAATGAGAACTTTTACAGCCATAGATATCAAGGAAAAAGTGGAAAGGACAGTAAGCTGCGCGCGAATTTAAATTGCTTGTGGAGATGAGGCAAGAGGATAATTGCCCCATCATCCCCGAACATCAATTCTAGACGAGAACCTGTTGCCATTCGAGGCGTTCGAGGGTGCGGGAACGTTCTAGGGCCCGTTCAAAACTTTCTAATTTCGGTTCGATTAACAGGGGTTCACCGATATAACCCTGTACCGCTTCTTGGGTTTTTAGACCATTACCGGTGATATAAACGACCGTGGTTTCTTCGGGGTCGATTTTACCCGCTTCTACTAATTTTTTCAAGACGGCGATGGTTGTACCGCCTGCGGTTTCCGTGAAAATGCCTTCCGTTTCTGCCAAAAGTTTAATACCTTCGATAATTTCGGCATCGGTGACGGATTCAATATTACCGCCGGTTTTACGGGCAATATCAAGGGCATAAACACCATCGGCGGGATTACCAATAGCGATCGATTTGGCGATAGTATTGGGTTTAACTGGGGCGACAAAATCCCGTCCTTCCTTGAAAGCTTGGGCAATGGGGGAACAACCCTCCGCTTGAGCGCCACTAAAACGCACTGCTTTATCTGCCACCAAACCGACTTTGACGAATTCTTGGAAGCCTTTATAAATCTTGGTAAAGAGGGAACCACTGGCTAAAGGTGCGACAATATGGTCGGGGAGTTTCCAGCCTAATTGTTCGGCCACTTCAAAGCCTAAGGTTTTGGAACCTTCGGAATAGTAGGGACGCAGATTGATGTTGACAAAACCCCAACCGTAGGTATTGCCCACTTCTGAACAGAGACGGTTAACTTGATCGTAGTTGCCTTTAACTGCCATGACCGTGGGATTATAGATTAGGGTGCCGAGAATTTTACCCGCTTCTAAGTCGGAGGGAATGAAAACACAACAGTCTAAACCGGCGTGAGCGGCAATAGCGGCGGTGGAATTGGCCAGATTTCCCGTACTAGCACAGGAAACGGTAGTAAAACCTAATTCTTTGGCCCGGGTAAGGGCGACGGATACCACTCTATCTTTGAAGCTGAGAGTGGGCATATTGACGGCATCATTTTTAATGTAGAGATTTTTTAGACCCAAGCGCCGGGCTAAACGGTGGGATTTAACTAGGGGAGTCATACCCGTACCCACATCGATGGGATTTTCACTTTCCACCGGCAAAAAGGAACGATAGCGCCAGATGGAATTGGGACCTGCTTGAATGCTTTCTCTGGTGACGGTGCGACGGATGAGGTCGTAATCGTAGTCCACTTCTAGGGGGGCAAAGGTTTCTTCGCAGATATTCAGCGCTTTCAGGGGGTAAGAAGTCCCTCCTTCCTTAGAAACCAAGCGGGTAAAGGTGGGGATGAATTTTGAGGTTTCGATGTTTGTCGCTAGGGTCATGATTTTCCTGTCTTGCCGTCAACTGAATCTACACACATCCTATCACCGGCAAAATCTTGGTGTCAAATATACCCGACAAAATTAGTCGGGTATAAATTTATACAAAAGCTAGGTGATATTCTGGGGAGCAGCAAGGGTTAAGGGGAGATGGTTAAGCTGCCGTGTCAGGAAACTTCGGTGTAGTTTTAGGTCAAAAAAAGGACGAGGAGAAGGGATTTAAGTTTTTTAGGAGGTCACAGCCTATTTACTGCGAATTTTATCGAAATAAGCTCTGATTTTCGTTTAAATAGCTTAAACAGGAGGCGATTGACTGCGGTTGCCAGAAAGTTTCTCGCTTTACTCAGGATGATTGTCAAGGAAAGTGACAAATTATGTGATTTTGTTGAGAAATAATAATTTTTTCTGGGCTGCCCAATAAAATTGACCATTTCTGATTGAGAGAACGTAGGTTGGGTTGAAGCATGAAACCCAACGCCCTCGTCTCACACTTATCTGAAATGACTATAATTCATAATTCATAATTCCCAGTCTCCTTTTTAAGCTTGTTGTCATCATTCTCCTGAATCCTGACTACTGGCTCCTTACTCCTCACCTAACGGAAGATTTTTGATTTTTGCAAGAGATCTATTAGACATCTGCTTTTTGATAAAAAGTTAAGGTGGTATTGCCGTAGCGTTTTTGACGACAAATGGTTAAACCTTCTAGATTAATTGCTTGCCAAGATTTAGGATTGTGTTCCACGGCAATTTCCCCCAGAGAATCTAATAAATTAAATTGAGAGATGGCAGTTAGTACCGGTAAATATAACCCGCTTTCGTAGGGAGGATCAAAATAAATTAGATCAAAACTTTTCCCCGCTAAAGTGGCTAACTTTGTCAGTACATCCCCCCGAATTACTTGAAATTGCTGGTGAGAAGTTGCTAAATTGCGCCAATTTTCCTTAATAATTTCGCCAGCGCGTCCTGATTGTTCAATTCCGATTACTAGACTCGCACCTCGACATAAAGCTTCCGCACCCATGGAACCATTACCCGCACAAAGATCCAACCAACGACAGCCAGATAATTTATGTTGCCAGATATTAAATAAAGCTTCTCGCACCCTTGCTGTCGTCGGACGGGTTAATTGTCCTGCTAGGGTTTTTATGGGACGATTGCCGTAAATTCTCATCGGTTAAAAGGCAAATTCAGTTAATCTTTTTTGTAATAAATCAGGAAAAAGAGCATAGTATCTTTGATTGAGAGGAGAGGGATGAGGGAGAGGCAATAAAGTCACTTTCTTTTGCTGTTTTAATCCCTCTTCATCGGTAGCGGTAAGGGTAACTAACAGTTTTTTGGTAAAGCGTTCTTTATCAAGATAGAATTTATCCACTTCTTTCGGTTTACCGTAGGGTTCAAACCATTTAAAAGCTTCCGTACCAAGGGGAATGATATGATCACCTTGCCAATAAAAAACGAGCAGTTTTTCTATAAATGGACGAAAACGATCTTTCACTTCCCCAGAATAAGCTTTATTACCCGGCGGTTTGTAGGGAACTGTATTAGTTAAGAAAATTCGATCGCACACCGATAATAACTCTTGACGATCATGGGATTTTCTCCCCTGCCAAGCTTGAAAAAATCCCTCTCTTACCATTCTACCGGCAGCCCCGATCAAAGGTTGTCCTGCATACACTTCATCTCGTCCTAAATCCCGGCCAAAAAAGCATAACTGACTAGCAAGATTACCAGCATACAAAACCGGTTCAAAGGGGTCTTTTTTTGCGTCTTGGTAAATCAGGGTATCGATGGGAAAATCCTCTTTTTTTGCCTCTTGGTGTACCTGTTTAATTAGGGTTTTAATATCGGTCATTTCAGTTATCAGTTTTCAGTTTTCAGTTATCAGTTTTCAGTGATCAGTAAACTGATCACTGAAAAAAGCTTCTCCCCACACCCCACACCCCACACCCCAATTCACTCCTCGGTGCGATAGCCAAATTCTGCTAAAAGTGAGCGAGATTGTCGCCATTTCGGTTCTACCTTCACAAATAATTTTAAATATACCTCCCCAGCGATTAACTTTTGAATAGCCGATCGAGCGGAAGAGCCGATCGCTTTTAACATACTGCCATTTTGACCGATGACGATCCCTTTTTGGGAAGCTCGTTCCACGTTAATGGCGGCAAAAACCTTGGTTAAAGCGGGAGTTTCCTCGACGCGTTCAATCACCACCGCCACAGAATGGGGAATTTCCTGACGGGTTTGCAGTAAAATCTGTTCGCGGATTAATTCGCCCATAATAAACCTTTCTGGCTGATCGGTGACTAAATCGGGGGGATAGTAATAGGGACCGACTTCGAGGGAATCAGTTAACAGATTTTGCAGTTCTTCGATTCCCGTCCCCTCCAGTGCCGAAAACTTGAGCAGAGGCCAGTTATTTTCCGTCGCTAAGGTGCGATAACTATCGTCGATAGGCTCCGGGTCTTCCGGTTGCTGATCGGCTTTATTTAGCCCTAAAATCGTGGGAGTTTGGTTTTTAGTCAGTAAATCGGCAATATAGCGATCGCCACCGCCCAAAAAATTACTACTATCGACAACAAATAAAACTAAATCTACAGAATTTATGGCGTTTTCAGCATTTTTAACTAAAACTTTGCCTAATTCGTGATGGGGCTTGTGAATACCGGGGGTATCGACAAAAATCATCTGGGATATCTCGCTGGTGACAATGCCGCGTAAACGGTTGCGGGTAGTTTGAGCGATGGGGGAAGTAATGGCGATTTTTTGTCCCACTAATTGATTCATCAGGGTAGATTTGCCCACATTAGGACGACCAATAATGCCAATAAAACCCGATTTAAAACCGGTCGGTGCGATGGGAATTACTGCCGAATCGAGATTAAAGGCTTGGGAGTTGATCAAATCGTTCATAATTAAAGAATATTACTTAAAAAATATTTTTACCCATGCAAAGGATAATTTTGTTCTTGTTAGTATTGATTCTAGGCTGTAGTAACCATTTAGAATTGTCTATAGCGGGAAATTTAAGCGATCGCTTAACTAATTATCCTCGCTGGATAACCAAACCAGTGGTTAGTTTTGCCAGAGGAGATTTAGTTTATCCCGATTGGATGGTGGGCAGTTGGACTGTCACCAGTACCCTAATCGATTTAACCGCTCCTCTTGCTCCCCAGATTATCACACCTGGTTTTGAAAGTAATCGTCGTTACCTAGAAAAATCGATCGAGTTTCCGGTGAGATTCATCGAGAAAGCTATTTCCAGACCGATAAATGCTGCCTTTTTATCCACTATTATCAGTAAACCATCAATTGTGGCCGATCGATCCTTTAATGGTTTAGCAATTAGTCGCGCCTACTTAGGTAATCAATCGGTATTATCGGTAAAAACTGACCCTAATAATCCCAATCGTCAGATTACCTTTTTACGCGGCGCTCATCAACTAATTTCCACCGTAATTGCCAGAAATAGCGAAACTCCTAGCCGAAATCAATTTATTGCCACAGAAATTAGTCAACAAATTTTCCGGGGAGAAACTAACACTTATCTTAATGAGATGGAAACCACCACCTCCTATCAGTTATTATCTCCTAATAAAATTCTAGGCGATCAGGTGACAGCCATTTATCTTTCCCCCCAATCCCCTGATTATTTCCAAGCACCGAATCGTCCTGTCGCTTTGTATCGTTATCGCCTAGAATTGCTGAAAGATTAAGATCACCAGTGGTTGAACCCTGCTGAAACTGGCGCAGTCTTTCCCCATCCTGTTGAAAAAGTATAGGGGCAGCTTTTCAGTGATCAGTAAACAGTAATCAGTGGGGGGTTGGGGAGAAGGGGAGAATAAATAAAAGCTGACTCCTGACTTCTGACTCCTGACTCCTGAATACTGATATAACAATGAGCTTGTAATCAAAACTTCATGTCTGCGTCACAGTAAGTTCATATCCCCCGCCTAGATTAGAGATAGTCAGTCCTCAGCCTTTTTCCGAAACACTCCTCTCACACCCACGATTATTAGGACTGACTTTTATTCCCTTCTCAAAATGGTTAAACAGTAAAAACTATGACTCACAATATTTTTAACGATAATATTTCCCCGCGCAACGAAGGTAATCCCAAACGCTCCAAATCTTCTGCGATGAAAAAACTTTTTGCCTATTCCTCCTTACTGGTTTTGGGTGCCGGGTTAGGTATCGGCGCTACCTACGCCTACAGTCAAAATCCTCTAGAATTAGCCCAAAATATTGCCCCCTCTGCCAATAATCCTCGCCCCTCCACACCAGCGGCTGCCGCTCCCTCGTCTCTGGTTATTCCCACCAATTTTGTCGCTTCTGTGGTGCAAGAAGTGGGGCCGGCGGTGGTAAGAATTAATGCTTCTAGGGAAGTTAATGGAGGCGATGATTTAGGCGAATTTGCTAACGATCCTGTTTTCCGTCGCTTCTTCGGTTCCCAAATACCCGAGCGAGGAGAAAAACAAGTTCAAAGAGGTACAGGTTCCGGGTTTATTATCAGTAATGACGGTAAAATTATCACCAATGCTCACGTTGTCGAGGGAGCAGATAAGGTGACAGTCACCCTCAAAGATGGTCGCACTATTGATGGTAAAGTCTTAGGTAGTGATCCTTTAACTGATGTGGCAGTGGTACAGGTAGAAACGAGCAATTTACCCACGGTTAAATTAGGTAATTCTGATAGTTTACAGGTGGGAGAATGGGCGATCGCTATCGGTAATCCTTTGGGATTAGATAACACTGTCACCACGGGAATTATTAGTGCCAAGGAACGCAATGGCTCCCAAATTGGTGCTAGTGATAAATTGGTGGATTTCCTACAAACCGATGCGGCAATTAACCCCGGAAATTCCGGCGGACCTTTGTTAAATGCTCGGGGAGAAGTCATCGGAGTTAACACTGCTATCATTCAAAATGCCCAGGGTTTAGGTTTTGCTATTCCGATTAAGACTGCCCAAAGAATCGCCGAACAATTAATCGCTACGGGTAAGGTGGAACATCCCTATCTCGGTGTTCAAATGGTACAGTTAACCCCGGAGGTAAAAGAACAATTAGCCGATAGTCCTATGGCTGATAATTGGACTATCCCCGATGATTCTGGTGTCTTGTTAGTGCGGGTGATGAGAGATTCTCCTGCCGCAGCAGCGGGATTGCGATCGGGTGATGTGTTAAAGTCTGTAGGTGGTAAGAATGTCACCGATCCCGATGCGGTTCGGGAAATTGTTGCTAATACTCAAATCGGCGATAATTTGCCCGTAGAAATTAGCCGGGAAGGACAAAAAATTAATCTGAATATTCAAGTGGGTAGCTTGAATACTGCTAATAAATTCTAGTCTGGAAGATAAGTGGTAAAAGACTGAAACTTTGTAGAGAGCTTGTTACTAAGCTCTCTATATTTCTAGTTTTACTTTTGGCTCTTGAATCGAATAATTATGCTGTAATAGTCTTTCCTGTGGTTACTCTGGGGAGGGAAAAGTCAGAGGCAATCGGGGCAAAATGATAAGTATTTTATATATAAATAGCTTCAATGCTTAAAAATATTTAAATTTACAATCGGTAATATTTATTTTTACTTAAGAATTTATTGAGAATAATTTTTATTTATTTACGAGATTGCAATACTTCCAGCGATTCTGGTATAATTTTGCATTATGCTATAATTGCTCTTGTTGTAATTTTTAGGGTTTTAATGATCTGGGTTGTCTTAAAACCCTTGCTAAATCTAGATTTTTCCCTTGAGCAAAACCAAACACTTTCGCCAATTCTCCCTTTTTTTCCGAACAACGTTGATCTAATTTTTGTGTAGTTTTGTTGCCAAGTCAAATTTTTTTTGACAAAATGGCTAAATTGTGGTATGCAGATAGATTGTTGATAGGTGGCCATTCAAACCGAGGCAATCAATAATTAGGACTTGCTGAATAAGTTTGTTGGTGGGGTTAGGAGCCGGTGGTCGGGAGGGTAAGTGAGAAGATCAGACAGAATTTGACATCCTCGCCGCCCTAAAAGTGCGGCGATTCCTAAACCTCACGATTTAAGTTTCTGCTTCAACCACCGTTGCATACCACGGTTAAAAAACCATGTACTGTCTTACACAAAGTCCACAGACTTTCGCTCCATTTCAGAAGCCCGATTCCGTGTGTCCCACGGTACGGTTCTGACTAAACGCTTCTCGTACTTGTTGCGCGCGACTTTTTACCCGGACAAGCTTTTCTGAACGGAACCCCCTAAGCCGAGTTTTCAAGGTGCTGTCCGCCCACTTGGTTTTCGAGACGGTCTTTTTAATTCTAACGTAAAGCCAACCTAGAACGGCGGGGTTTCCCACCCAAAATTTTCGATGAGTGGAAATCGATATACTAGAATTATTATGGTCAAGATGTCCAACTTAAGATCAATGACAAAAATCCTCTCGACAGCCGAAGTGAAAGCGCGTCTTTCCGAATCGATCGATCTTGCTCTCCAAGAGGGCTACGTTGTCATCACCCGCTACGGCAAACCCGTGGCTGCCCTAGTGAGTTACGAAGATATCCGACAATTGCAACGACTGAGAAGCGCTCGTCAGAGGGGAGGGTTAGCGAATTTAAGCGAAAATTGGGAAGATTCCGAAGAATTAGCCGAAGAACTGGATAATATCTTGGACGAGAGAACCTGATGGCTTATCTCTTTGATACCGATGCCATTTCAGAGATGTTACGCAAGCGCCCGCTACTGGACTATCTGCAATGGTTACGATCGCTCGATCGAGAAAATCAATATACTAGCAGTATCACGATCGCCGAACTATATAAAGGTGCGTTCCGTTCCCCCAAGCGCAATGATTTTCTGGAAAAAATCGAAACGAGAATTATCCCCGAATTCACGATCCTGCCATTCGATCGCTTGACAGCGAAAATTTACGGAGAAATTCAAGCGCAACTAGAACAACAGGGAAATATTCTCGCCCATGCCGATTTACAGATCGCATCCACGGCGATTCAATCTAATCTAGAACTGGTTACGGGTAATATTCAACATTTCGCCCGTGTAGAAGCTTTACGGATTAATTACACTCTCGTCCACGCCAGGGCATCTTCATAAAATGTTCAGAGTTGAGGCAACTTCGGCATCAACCATGGCAGCTGGATCGCAAATATAGGATAACTTTCCCAAAAATCAGCGATAAAAACCTTTTTTACCGATCTAGCCAGGCTCTAACGCCTGGGAAGGGAAAAATCCTCAATTGAGCCGAAATTAGCTTAATCAAAAAATATGCTATAATCAGAATGTAAGCACAAGGGGCCGTAACGGTTTCGACAGGTTAGCGAAAGCTCCCCCGTGATACAGGTCGAGAGTGAGTCTCCTCTCGTAAATCAAAGGCTCAAACAAAAAGTAAATGCGAACAACATCGTTCCTTTCGCTCGTAAAGCCGCTCCTGTAGCTGCCTAATAGTCTCTAATCGACTCGAGCATTCATAGTTTGACTCCGTTAAGGACTATGGATAAACCCCCAACGGATGCCACGTTTAACTTTCTCTAGTTAGTTAACCGTCTAAGCTTTAACTAGAGCATCCCACTGTCCGGGATAAGTGACAGTCCCCGTTTCGAGGGTAATCGAAACTAAACCTGTGAATGAACGGACAGTCAATACCTAATTTGGACAGCAGTTCGACTCTGCTCGGCTCCATTGATTACTTTAATGAAAGACCTTCTCTCCCGCATGGACGGGGTACAAACACCGATTATTCCCGTGGTCGGTCAATTAATTAAAGCGAACCCCGGCACTATTTCCCTAGGTCAAGGGGTTGTTTCCTATGATCCACCCCGGGAAGCGATCGAATCTCTATCTTTATTCTTAGCCAATCCCAAAAATCATCAATATCAATCTGTGGCGGGAATTCCCCCCTTATTAGCAGTAATTCGGCAAAAACTAGCCGAAGATAATCGGGTAGAAGTCAGCGATAAACAGGCAATTTTTGTGACGGCGGGCAGTAATATGGCTTTTATGAATGCCATTTTAGCCATTACTTCCCCGGGGGATGAAATTATTCTCAACACTCCCTTTTATTTCAATCATGAAATGGCCATAAAAATGGCTAATTGTCAAGTAATTTTGGTTGCCACAGACAAAAATTATCAATTGCGTCCGGCCGCCATTGAAGAGGCAATCACGGAAAAAACTAAGGCAGTGGTGACGATTTCTCCTAATAATCCCACGGGAGTAGTTTATCCAGAAAATACCCTGAGAGAAGTCAATCGAATCTGTCAAAAAAAGGGCATCTATCACATTCACGATGAGGCTTATGAGTATTTTACCTATAACCATGCCCGCCACTTTTCCCCGGCGGCAATTGTTGGTAGTGAATCCAGGACTATTTCCTTATTTAGTCTCTCAAAAGCCTACGGTTTTGCCAGTTGGCGCATTGGTTATATGGTAGTACCAGAACATTTATCTGAGGCGATTAATAAGATTCAGGATACTATTTTAATCTGTCCGCCGGTGGTTTCGCAATATGCGGACCTAGGGGCGTTACAGGTGGGTAAAAGCTATCCTTTAGAACAGTTAAAAACCATCAGTCAAGTTAGAGAAATTTGCCTGAATGCTCTAGAATCAATCGGCGATATCTGTGATGTTGCCACTGCGGAAGGGGCTTTTTATTTCTTCCTGAAAATTCCCACAGACAAGAATGATTTTCAGTTAGTTAAAAGTTTAATTGAGCGGCAGCGGGTGGCGGTGTTACCCGGTTCAACTTTTGGGATAACAGAGGGCTGTTATTTGCGTCTTGCCTACGGTGCTTTATCTCCAGAAACAGCTTTAGCGGCAGTAGAAAGATTGGTAAAAGGACTGCGTTATTTTAGTCAGTGATTTTGAAGAATAAATACTGGCTTTCTTTCTTGGTTTTGACTTTACCACAGCCTTTCTCATCAAGATAACGACTCTCCAAAACCAGAGACTTTGTACCTCATCATTAAGATAACTGCTATCAGATAACCTCTGATTCGATCTTTTGGGCTATTCTTAGTTTAGCCGAACGAGAACGGGGATTTTTAGCTTGTTCTTCTCGACTGGGAATAATCGGCTTTTTCGTGATAATTTTCAAGGAATTATCTTCGCGAAAGCCATACTTGATCAGACGATCTTCTAGACTATGAAAACTGATCATAGCGATAATTCCCCCGGATTTTAGCCAGTGGGGGGCTTGATGTAACAATTTTTGCAGAGAATCTAATTCTTGATTAACAGCGATGCGTAGGGCTTGAAAAACCCGCGTTGCCGGATGAATACGTCCATAACGGTAACTAGCGGGTACAGAACTAGCGATGACAGATGCTAATTCTGTAGTGGTAGTAAAAGGACGTTTTTGGACGATCGAGCGAGCAATAGGACGAGATAAACGTTCTTCTCCGTATTGATAAAAAAGATCCGCTAATTCTTTTTCCTGCCAATGGTTGATAATATCGGCTGCCGTTAGGGATTGACAGCGATCCATCCGCATATCTAAGGCTGCCGTGTGGCGAAAACTAAAGCCGCGCTCGCTCTGATCGAATTGGGGAGAACTGACTCCTAAATCGGCGATAATGCCATCAAAACTGCTATTTTGTCCATTATAATCGGCGAAGTTCCCCCACCAGAGGGTTAAACGGCTATCTAGATAGGGGGCGAGACTAATTTTAGCGGCTTCTAGGGCGCTTTGATCGCGATCGATGGCGGTTACTGTGGTTTCGGGATGGGCTTCTAAAAGCAAGCGGCTGTGTCCACCACCGCCTAGGGTAAGATCGAGATAATGCCCCCCGGGTTGAATATTTAAGCTGGCGATTAATTCTTGACTCAAAACGGAAATATGGGGAAAATCTTGATTCATCTGCTGATAACTTCCTGAAAATGGCGATTTAACCTAAAAACAACTGATAGGCCGGATTTTGACTTTCATCCCAATAGCGATAGCCGAGAGTATCGAGAAAAGCTTGCCATTGATTCATTTCATCGGGTGGGACCTGTATGCCCACGACGATACGCCCGTAATCGGCCCCGTTATTGCGATAATGGAAAACGCTGATATTCCAGTGGGGACTCATGGAGGCGACAAATTTCATTAAAGCCCCCGGTCGTTCGGGAAACTCGAAGCGATAAAATAATTCATGATCGGCTAAATGCGATCGCCCTCCCACCATGTGGCGCAGATGCAATTTAGTTAATTCGTCATCGCTAATATCGAGGGTTTTAAAGCCGCAAGCTTCAAAACTCTCGGCTAATTTCTTGGCATCGCTGCGATTTTCGATCTGGGCGCCGACAAAAATATGTGCTTCTTTTTCATCGGCAATACGATAACTAAATTCGGTTAAATTGCGTTTGCCGACACATTCGCAAAAACGCCGTAAACTGCCCGGTTGTTCGGGAATAGTCACAGCATACAACGCCTCGCGCCGTTCCCCTAATTCTGCCCTTTCCGCCACAAACCGCAGACGATCAAAGTTCATATTCGCCCCACAAGCCACAGCAACGAGGGTTTTATCCTCAATTCCTTCTCTTTCTACATAAGCTTTCGCTCCTGCTACCGCTAACGCCCCCGCAGGTTCTAAAATCGAGCGTGTATCTTGAAAAACATCCTTAATCGCCGCACAGATATCATCCGTATCCACGAGGATAATCTCGTCCACATACTGCTGACAGAGACGAAAAGTCTCCTCTCCCACCTCGCGCACCGCCACCCCGTCGGCAAATAATCCCACTTGCGCTAAACGCACCCGATAACCAGCTTTTAGGGATTGATTCATCGCGTCTGAGTCCACAGGTTCCACCCCGATAATTTTAATTTCTGGGCGTAAACGCTTGACATAGGCTGCAATACCTGATATTAAGCCACCGCCACCAATAGCGACAAAAATCGCCTCGATCGGTTGCTGATATTGTCGTAAAATTTCCATACCGATCGTACCCTGGCCGGCGATTACCTCCGGATCATCGAAGGGATGGATAAAAGTTAAGCCTTTTTCCGCTTCTAATTGCCGCGCGTAAGCATAGGCATCATCGTAGGTGTCACCGTGCAGGACGACAATCCCGCCCCGGGCTTTTACCGCGTCGATTTTGACTTGCGGAGTGGTGACAGGCATAACGATAATCGCTTGGGTTCCCAATTGCCGCGCCCCCAAAGCGACTCCCTGGGCATGATTTCCCGCCGAAGCAGCAATTACACCTTTTTGTAACAAATCCCTTGACAAATGCGCCATTTTATTGTATGCGCCGCGCAGTTTAAAAGAGAAAACCGACTGCATATCCTCGCGCTTGAGTAAAAGCTGATTGTGCAAGCGTTGGGAGAGATTGGGGGCAAGTTCTAAGGGGGTTTCTTGGGCGACATCGTAGACGCGTGCGGTGAGAATTTGAACCAGGTAATCGCAGTACATTATTCTTTTTTGGCGGTGCGGATTGGCGAGTCAGGCTAGGATCCAGAATAGATCATCGTCGGTCGGGTTAGCAATAAAGAGCTATCAGCCAAGAGAGTCCTTAGAGTCAAGGCCACTGGCTGCTTGACCCCCCCTGAACGTTTACGTCCAAGCCTATACTGCCATATAATTTGGTCTAAACAAAAATATCTAAGCAACGGGCTGTCAGCTTTCAGCTAAATGAGGTAAAAGACAAAAGTTAATTAATTTTCTCTCTCCTGACTCCTAATCTGTAAGGACAATTTCCGATTTATACAAGAGGTTTGATGGATACACCGCAACTTTTATTCAATGGTTTAGCCGTCGGCAGTATTATTGCTCTGGCTGCTGTCGGGTTAACCCTTACCTGTGGCATTTTGCGTCTGTCTAATTTTGCTCACGGCGATTTTATGACTTTGGGTGCTTACATAACTTGGGTGGTAAATGCTCAAGGGATTAATCTCTGGTTAGCGATGCTGGTGGGGGCAGCGGTGACAGCTATTGCCATGCTCATTGCCGAGAGATTATTGTGGAAACCCATGCGCGATCAACGGGCCGATTCTACCACTTTAATTATTATTTCGATCGGTTTGGCTTTATTTCTTCGCAATGGTATTTTAATGATCTGGGGCGGCAGTAATCAACGCTACGATCTGCCCGTGATGACCGCTACAGAAATTTTTGGTATTAAAGTAGCTTTTGATCGCTTGTTAGTCATTGGTTTGGCAATTATAGTTATTATTGCCCTTCATTTGTTATTGCAAAAAACTAAGATCGGTAAAGCGATGCGTGCCGTAGCTGACAGCACCGATTTGGCTAGAGTAACTGGAATTAACGTCGAATGGGTTGTCTTCTGGACATGGATAATTACGGGAGTTTTAACTGCTTTAGCCGGAGGGATGTTCGGGTTAATTACCGGGGGAGTACGTCCCAATATGGGCTGGTTTTTGATCTTACCAATGTTTGCCGCCGTGATTTTAGGTGGTATTGGTAATCCCTACGGAGCGATTGCCGGGGCTTTAATTATTGGTGTTGCCCAAGAAATTAGTGTTCCCTTAATTGGTTCCAATTATAAATTAGCCGTGGCTTTATTAATTATGATCTTGCTGTTATTATTCCGTCCGCAAGGTTTATTTAAAGGCACGGTTTAACAGTTATCAGTTATCAGTGATCAGGTGTGAGTTTTTGGTGGACAGTCTTATCAGTGATCGGCTATCACTCACCCCCCTTATTAAGCTATCCATTAGTCACATCTTTCTTAACATAAAATTTGACAAAGAGAGAAAAGTGTGCAAGAAGGCTCAAGGGGGGATCGAGAGTAAAATCTATCTTCAATTTAATTAGAACCAGTTACTTATTAGATGGCAGTTTTCATCTGTCTTTTCACTGATGACTGATTACTAAAAATTTCAATCTTTAATCCTGAATATATTCTTCACCGGTTATTAAAGCGTATTCAGCGCGGGTGAATTCTCGCCCTAAATAAGCAGCATGATCGAACATAGTAATCGGACAAGGTTGGGTTTCTTCGATCACTTTGACAGCTAATTCTTTGGCAGTCCTTGCGGTGTAAATAGTCTCAGGATTGCGAGCAAGTTTTTGTCTAGCGCCGATAACTTTTCCCGTTTCTGGATCGACGGCTAAACCTTTTTCGTTGATAATATTGCTGTAATGTTTGGCACAGATTAACCCAGCTTCTCGGTCTAGATAAATAATAAAATATCCGGCGGGATCGAGAGCGATCGGACGTTTAGAAAGTTGATGATCAATAGCCATGATTTGGGATTTTAATTCGCTCATTTTCTTGACAAAATCACTTAAATAAGCTGTTGACTATCTAAATTACTCGTTAAGACTGCACTTGGGAGAAGGGAGAAAGGAGAGGAAATTTGAGCATTTATACTAAAATTTCCAATACGCAGTTTAAATTCAGGTTACAGTAACAGCAGTCCCCGCAATAGTAGGACAACCCCCATGAATTTCGGGATCGCTTTTTATAAAAGTGCCAATATTGATCTCTGTTAACATAACTTTCTCCGATTCAGTTTTAACTAATTAATCTACAACATAGGATTCTATGCCTTTACACTATTCTAGCATAGCCTAAACATTGGTTGGGGTAGAGGCATAGCATTCCGATAGAAAATCTACGGTTTCAGCGATAGGTTATGCCCAAATGCTTCGCCCCTACAGTGATTTAATGGGAAGATTATTCAGAATAGGAAATCTGTGGTTTTAGCGATAGGTGATGCCCAAATAGATAGTCAACAGTTTAGTTGAAGTCCGATCAAATTTTCGATCGCTTTGACTAAATCTTGATTGGTGCAATTGTGGTGCAGATAGGCGGCGATTGCGGAACCTCCGGCTCCGACTCCTTCCTTGACGAAACCTCGTTCGTAGGCTTGCAAAACCGGGTATTTAGAGGCAGAAAAGTCTAATTGTGTGGCTAATAGGGGGATTTTTCCGATCATGCGGGCTAATCCGATTGTATCCCCCGTTTTATCTTCCGCTACCCAGCGAGTTGTGCCGACGATGATATTTTCCCAGTTAACCGGATAAGCATATTTAGCCACTAGAGCTTGAATTAGGGCAGAAACGGCTAACATTTGGGTTCCTCCAGCGAGGAGTACCCCACCCCGCCGACTGGCGGCGATGGCCATGCCGGCGACAAAAATCTGCTGAGGATCGCCTAGGGCGGCAATTACCTCAAAAGGATCAAAAATTTCTTTTCGGGCTAATCCTCGCTCAACTATTGCCTGTTTCTGGGCATGATTGCACTGGGGGTGGCTGCTGTTAACTTTGCCGTTGACTTGATAACCCAATCCGGTTAGGATGGCGAGGGCGGTGCTGGTGCCACCGACCACACACTCACCGATAATTAGATAGTTGGACTGGCGGGCTAGTTTTTCTCCCCAAGTTAATCCTTGGGCGAACAGGTGTTTTACTATGGTCAGGTCTAGGGCGCGGCCGGTGGAGAGACAACGGGCGGGTTGTCCACCCAGTTCGATATAATCGACGGCTGGGGGCAAGGGTAAACCGGCGTTAAAAATCCAGACGGGAACAGCTAATTTTTCCACTACGGCCCGGGTAATATAGGCGGGAGAAGCGCCCACCGTTAGGGGGGGTAAGGGATAACGGGGATGGGGAGAAACTCCTTTAACGACAAATTCGGCATCGGCGATCGCTGTATATTTTCTATCTTCCGGGGTGGCGCCGGCGGTGGAGATTCCGGGGATTAATCCCGTCTCGGTAAAGCCTAAAACTAGGGCAAATATCGGACAAGATTTTTGATGGCGCTGTAACCAATTTTGCCCCCGTTCGATTTCCGTGTAAATTTTAATCATCTGTTGATTTTGTCCTATTACTTATCACTATTTCGCTCTCTCCATGAGATGATCTTTGATTTCGACATATTTAGGAAATAAGTTATCAATACTAGCCAGTTTTGCCCCGTATGCTAAGGCTGTAGCCATAATAATACGGTCAAAAAGATCTTTGTGAATGGGAGATAAATTAACGGCTCTAATGGCAATTTCTGGGGTAATTGAAAATATCTCTATTTTAGCCAGTGTTAAAGCTTGTTGAATCCACTCTTGAAGGGGATAACTTAATTCTAATCTTCCCCGTTGGTTAGCAAGGGCTATTTCATAGCAAGAAATAGGTGAAACTCCGAGAGATTCTGCTAACTCAAATTTTTCTAGCCAATGATCGAGAAATCTGTCAAAATTGCCATTTATTAACCACAACCAAATATGAGTATCAAGCACAATTACTTCAGACATTCCCAATCCACTGGAAAACGCCGTTTGAATAAGGATGGCTTTTCTTCTAATAAGTTGTTTTTGCTGGCGGTGAAATTTTTAATTAATTGATAAAGTTCATCTAGTTGTTCTTCAGGTAAATTATCAATTGCTGTTTGAATAAGTTCTTTAACAGTCATAGTTTTACTCTCTATTGTCTGAACTTGAGTTATATTATAACACAAAGGTTCATTCAATCAAGGGACTCATCTTGAGATTTTACCTAAAATACAGCAGTCAGTTGGGTTAAGGCCAAGAAAGATTCAACCCAAATCAGGCACCTTATCGCATTTACATAAGGACAATTCTACATATCCTTTAGCTTGAGCAGTGATGATAAATTTATCTAATTGTGTCAATTAATTCTCGGTATATTTTTCTCGATTTCTGATATTGTACCAGCTTTACTTTAAGTTTTTATATTTAGAAACAATTTATTTCTTGTTCAACCATTACATTAATCAACTCTTGTGGTAATATTTCTCCCGTTGTATCTGTATCACTGATATACTGTTATCCTAATTCTTGCAGCTATTCAATAAATCGGATAACATAACAACTATCGTTAATCAGTTCTCATTCATCATGTAAAATAAAATCAGCTTTTTTGGGTAGCAAAGATTGAATTTTAGCTTTTAAAAGTGGAGGATGAATTAAATTATTGTCTTCTGGTAAAGACTGCTCAAAAAAAACTGAAAACTTTCTCCGCATTTGGTAAGCTAAGACGCATTTCAACCGCTTATTCTTAGATTAGTGGAATCTCCCCCAATGCAAAAGTACCTGATCTCAACAAGTAATTTAAACACTTAACAGCTTATGTCTTCCCTGTCTTCTGCAATTATCAATACTTGGCGACGTTTTTACCGAGATCCCCTGGCGGTAATAGGAGCGATCGCATTAATGATAATTATTTTTGCTGTTCTATTTGGTCCGATTTTCTATCGGGTCCCCATCGATACCATTGATTTTAGCCAAACCACTGCTCCCCCTAGTTTAAAACATCTTTTCGGGACTAATGATCTGGGGCAGGATCAATTGGCGAGGATTTTGGTGGGGGGTCGAATTTCCCTAGCGGTGGGGATTGCCGCTATGATGGTGGCGATGATTTTGGGGACGGCGATCGGGGCTATTTCCGGGTTTTACGGAGGTGCGATCGATGGTTTATTGATGCGATTAACGGATTTGTTTCTATCTTTGCCCCAATTGCCTTTACTTTTGCTGATCGTCTATCTATTTCGCGATAGCATCAAAAAAATCGCCGGACCGGAAACGGGTATTTTTATCCTCGTGGTTTTAGTAATCGGGGGTTTAAATTGGATGTCGGTGGCGCGATTGGTGCGGGGAAATTTTTTAAAATTACGGGAGATGGAGTTTATCTCAGCTGCCAGGGTTTTGGGTGCCAGTCCTTGGCGTTTGATCTGGGTGCATTTATTGCCTAATGTTTTGGGAATGATTATCGTGGCGGCTACTTTAGCGGTGGGTAATGCGATTATTACCGAATCCACCCTGAGTTTTTTGGGTTTGGGTTTTCCGCCGGATGTGCCGACTTGGGGACAAATGTTATTTAAAGCTAAAGATTACTTGACAACTGCCCCCCACTTGGTTGTTTTTCCCGCCCTAGCTATCGTGATCACGGTGTTAAGTATTAATTTTATCGGTGACGGTTTGCGGGATGCCTTTGATCCTAAAAGTTTTAGTTAGGGGGTGGGTGTTGAGATGAGTTACCACAGTTTCTCTGGCGGTTTTCTGATCAGATGACCGATTCTCCTTTTGACCTTGACCTTGAAAAACCGCCCCTTGAAGGTTAATCATTAGGTATCTTTTTCTTTACTCATTAATGGGATTGTCATTCCTTCAATTAATTCATCTGCGTTGACACTCACCATTCCATTCTCTATACTTCTCACCTGGTGGAAATAGGTCTCGGTGAAGAGAGCAGTATTCATCTACTATCGTGATAATTTTTGGGTCGGGACACTGAATTTTTGATGCGTCAGGGACGCATCGCACGGCCAAATATCGGCAATTTCCCCTAGGCTTTAGGTCTTAAATAAACTAGAGACTGTTGCCAAATTAAAGTGGGTTTATCGTAGTGATCGACTAGGTATAGACAGTTAACATCTTGCCAAAGGATGCGACCAACGAGGAGATCATCGGTGCTCAACTTAATTTCTACTTCCCGTTTCTCTTGAATATAGCTCTGTACTTGTTTAATACTCGGCAGACCAGGATCGAATTGAGACATAATGAGTTTATCGATGAGGTGTTCATCCTCTATTATTCCTGTTGAGCAGCTTTTATTGACGATGAAAATCCCCTTTACCAAATATCAAGGCCTGGGCAATGATTTTATTTTGATAGATAACCGTCACAGTCCCGAACCCCTGATCACAGCGGAAATGGCCGTGACTATGTGCGATCGACATTTTGGTATCGGCGCCGATGGCGTGATTTTTGCGCTTCCCGGCCAAGCAGCAACTGACTACACCATGAGAATTTTTAACTCTGATGGTTCAGAACCGGAAATGTGTGGTAACGGTATTCGCTGTCTAGCCCAATTTATCGCCCGTTTAGAGGCTAACAACGCCATTGGCCGCACCTATCGCATTCATACTCTAGCAGGAACGATGATTCCCCGTTTAGAAGCCAATGAACAGGTAACGGTTGATATGGGAACGCCGCAACTTCTCGGCAGTGAAATCCCCACCACTTTGGTCAAGGGGTCAGAAAAAATCCTGGCGGTTCCTCTAGAGGTGGAAGGCAAAGATTGGTTAATTACTTGCGTTAGTATGGGTAATCCCCACTGTGTCACTTTTGTCGATGATCTGACCTCTATTCCCCTAGAAACTATCGGGCCAAAATTTGAGCGTCATCCGGTTTTTCCCCAACGGACTAATGTGGAGTTCGTGGAAGTAATCGCACCGGATTATATGAAGATGCGGGTCTGGGAAAGAGGAGCGGGAATTACTCTCGCTTGCGGTACTGGTGCTTGTGCTGTGGTGGTGGCGGCCGTGTTGACGGGCAAATGCGATCGCCGTTGTACCGTGGAACTCCCCGGTGGTTGTCTTCAGATTCACTGGTCGCAAACCGATAACCGGGTTTACATGACAGGTCCTGCTAAAGCTGTTTTTGAGGGCATTTATCTGGTCTAAACCAACCCGCTAGGACGGGGACTGAACTCCCCGAACAGCGCGACGGGATTGTTAATTCTTAGAGACTGGTAATCCAAGCAATGATTCCTTTACCAGTTAACACTTCAATGGCTAAAAGAGAGACAAAGCCAATCATAGCTAGTCTGCCATTCAATTTTTCAGCGTTTTTGGTAAAACCGAGACTGCTAGAACTATCAACGTACATTTTCGGTTCGACAGCAAAATTATTCAGTCTTCCTTGTTCTTCGGTGGTGTAGCCGCGGGCAGTCATGGGGAGGCTCCTTTTGTATGCTTATGTTAAGAAGTGTAACATATTATTAAGTTATGTTGCAAATTTTAACAAAAAATTTCTGGAGACTCAGAAAAACTCGATCGGGTATTCAGTCAACGGCAAGGTTCTGGGCTGTCAGGGTAGTGCTATAGTTCTATCTCCTCTGGGTTTATTGAGGAAATTTTGCTTTTTTATTGACAAATTACCCAAGTTGTGGTAACAAAGAGGTGTATGCTTGGCCACCATAGTCAAGGGAAAAACAAAAACTATCTTAAGGTCGCCAGAGGACTGCCGTTAAACTGCGCAGGAGTTAGCGGGGGAAAAATTGCCACCGAAAGCGAACCCGAACGTAGGGAGTCAACTGACCTTGAGCGAAGATGTGCCGAATGGGTTAAGTGTGGGGAGAATAGGGAAAAACCACTAGGAAAAACCTGAATAGAATCTTAATATATAGAGTGCCTAGTAGCCGTAACGATTGCGCTCACTGTTTTTGTAAATTCTATGGCAGAGATTAGCCCAGAGATCAACCTCATGCAGATAGCGACTATACTCAACCAATATCGATTTGAAATGAGAGGATATAAAGCGCAGGAATTAATCGAGCGCTGGTTGCCCATCTATTCGCTAAATTGGATTCGCATGGCGATTTTAGAGGCACTCTATCAGGGACGTTACAAAGTCATTTCGGTGGAGGAAATCCTCAAAATTTGGCACCGTCGCGGCCATCCTACCTTTCATTTTACGGGGGAATTCGAGCGCTTGGTTTGTAAAAACTTGCTAGATTCCCAGTTAAATGGCAAAAAAACGGTAGTTATCCCTAAACAGGAAAAGGTCAATATACTTTCTACCACCCTTGAGCAGCCTTGTCCAGAGCCACAAGCGGGAAAACCCGATAGTAATGGCACAGTAGCCACGAGTAAAGACTCTTTACTCAACTTAGAAACCTCTCTTTTTGATGATCCTCGCAAAGGGATGAGTAATGTGGAGGAATTATTCTCACAGTTAACCCCGGAAACGCCCAAATTCCCTGAATTAGAATCAGTGCCTAAATCGCCTAACGGTCCTGGAACTAGGGAGAATTTTCCGGCTAATTTTAAACCGGCAATCGATGAGTTTATCCCTTTGTTAGACCCTTCGGAATTGTATCCCAAATTAAAAGCTGTGGCCCGCTCACCGCATAAGTAGGGTTGGCTGAAAAAGTTTTTCGGTGGTGGCAGGGTGTGGGGTGTTAGGTGTGGGGTGGTGGGGTACTGACACCAATTAATTCCCCGCCCTCAAGAAAAAAAATCGCCCTGACGATTAAAATGGAGTTAACTTTTCCCCTCAAGGCTCTGCTCAATTAACTAAATTATGACATCCTCCTATTTTGGTCTAGAAACCGAAGAAAATAAACTAATTAACTCTAATAATCTCTCGTTCGCCGCTTCTCTTGGTATTCACGGCCTAATTTTAGCGATTATCTTACCTAATTTCCTCAATAATCCAGCGCAGGAGCCAAAAAAGGATTTACGCAACGTCAATCTGATTGAATTGAACCCTCTAGAGCAGTCACGTCTTCCCAGTCTCGACTCCTCCCTGTCCAGCTTACCGGAACTGCCTAACCCCAATTCGTCTTCTTCCTCTTTGCCTCCTCTCCCCCCCATGGATGGCATCCATAACAGCACCTTACCTCCTTTACCCTCGGTTTCTTCCCTTCCCCCCTTACCTTCCTTACCTGCTTTACCTCCCCTCTCCTCTTTACCCTCCGTCAATATCTATTCCCCTCCCCTAGCATCTATCCCCTCCTTGGGTAGATTACCGATTCCTCGCAATTTTCCCACTTCTACCCCCAGTTTACCTAGTCCTCCTTCTGTTCCCACGCTGCTGGACAATAATAATCTGCCGAGGGAGACTAATAACCAGCAGGTGCGGCCTTACTTCGATCCCTACCAAGATAATCTAACTTTAGATAGATTGCGAAATTCGCCCCTTAGTGCATCGCAACAGGCGCAGCAACAATTAAACAATTCCTTGGCCCGCACACCGGAGCCGAATGGTCAATCGCCCCTCGATGAACAGCGTCGTCAACAATTAATGTGGGAAATGCGGGAACGTTTGCGCTCCCTAGAGGCGGATAAAAGCAATACCAGTAACGATGAGGCCAGGAGAAATCTGGTGGATTGGCTGGCCAGAGTCCAAAAAACTAATCCCAATGCCTTAAATGAACTAAATCAGCCCAATCAGGGCAGCGGAGGCATAACTACCGTCAATTTGACCGGTAATTATCCCGCAGCGGCTTGTTCCCGTCAATTAGCGGGGACGGCGGTTTATGGGGTGACGGTGGATGGTCAAGGCCGTCTCAGCAGTGAACCCCAGTTAATTAAAAGTGCTGGCTTCCCGATTTTCAATCAACAGGCAGCTAGGGAAGTAAGCTTAACTCGCTTTAATAATCCCAGTGGTGAGTCGAGAAGCTATCGTGTGCAAGTCAGTTTTGCCCCTAACCCGGAAGTGTGCCGAGGTGCGATCGCTAATCCCCCAAAACCGGAGGGTAGTAACCTCAATACCCGTAACTCCCCCCCCGTAACGCCGGCAATTGAAACCCCGCTTCGTCCCAATCAAACCCCGCAACCCGCCGTTAGTCCCCAACCGGATAACGTCAAGCCGCCCGCAACCACAAGTCCAAATCCAGTCCAAAACCAGCAAGAACCGCCCAAAGAAGCGATAATCGAAGAAAAAGCCCCAGAAACTCCTCCCCAAATCCCCGCTCTCAATCAGCCGGAGGTTTCCCCCGCTAGTCCCCCCACTAGCCAAAATCCTCAACCCCTGGGCGAGGAAGCTTTGCCCCCCGGTCCGCCAGCGGAAGCTAAAACTGAACCAGAAAGTTAGGCCTTTTCAGTTATCAGTGATCAGTTATCAGTAATCAGATGTGAGTTTTAAGTTTACTGATTACTGAAAAAAACTCCCGGCTACTGACTCCTGACTCCTGACTCCTAACCCCACCAACAAACTTTTTGCCGCAAACCCTACTTAAATGATTTCCACTTCCCAGATCCCCGATTCTTTTGTCTCACCTTGCCGTCGCGCCTCCGTTAGTCGTACTACCAAAGAAACCGATGTACAGGTGACGATCGATCTTGATGGTAGCGGCAATTGTCGCGCCCAGACAGGAATTCCCTTTCTCGATCATATGTTGCAGCAAATCGCCTCCCACGCTGCGATCGATCTCGATGTGCGTGCCACCGGAGATCTAGAAATTGATGACCATCACACCAATGAAGACGTGGGAATCACCCTTGGACAAGCTTTACTGCAAGCTTTGGGGGACAAAAAAGGGATCGTCCGTTTCGGGCATTTTGTCGCCCCTCTCGATGAAGCTTTAGTGCAGGTTGCCCTCGATTTTTCCGGTCGTCCCCACCTCAGTTATGGTCTAGAAATTCCCACCCAAAGAGTGGGAACCTACGATACTCAGCTAGTGCGGGAATTTTTCGTTGCTTTGGTCAATCACAGTCAAATGACCCTACATATTCGCCAATTAGACGGGATTAATTCCCATCATCTTATTGAGGCTACTTTTAAAGCTTTTGCCCGGGCGATGAGTATGGCCATAGCGATCGATCCCCGTCGCGCTGGTATAATTCCCAGTTCTAAGGGAGTTTTATAGAAGCACTACTTAACCCGAATTAACGTTGGCTTAGAAGCCCATAATTTGAGCCACTTGGGTTAATTCGGGCGCAATCCCAGATTTTAGTTGGTTATTGCTGTGTTTTACCGCCGAATCTGGGTCTTTTAGTCCATTTCCCGTTAAAACACACACTACCGTGGCCCCATCGGGAACCTGTTGATGCACTTTTAATAATCCTGCCACAGAAGCGGCGCTGGCTGGTTCACAGAAAACCCCCTCTTGGCCCCCTAAAATCCGATAGGCTGCCAATATTTCCTCATCGCTGACCGCGTGAAATTGCCCTTGACTAGCGTGACTAGCGGCCCAAGCTTTTTCCCAGTTAGCGGGGTTGCCGATACGGATAGCCGTGGCTAGGGTTTCGGGATGGTCAACCGGTTGTTTAGAGATAAAAGGGGCAGCCCCGGCGGCCTGAAAACCGATCATCTTCGGCAGTCGGTCACATTTGCCTATCTGGTGATACTGACAGAATCCCATCCAATAGGCGCTAATATTGCCCGCATTACCCACGGGAATACATAACCAGTCGGGAGCATTACCCAAGACATCGACAATCTCGAAAGCGGCGGTTTTTTGACCCTCTAAACGGTAGGGATTGACGGAATTGACTAAAGTTACGGGATAATTTTCTGATAGTTGGCGGACAATCTTGAGGGCATCATCGAAGTTGCCATTAATGGCGATGACTTCGGCTCCGTACAATAAAGCCTGGGCTAATTTTCCTAAGGCCACATAACCGTCGGGGATAATCACAAAGGCCCGCATCCCGGCTCTTCTTGCATAGGCTGCCGCCGCCGCCGAGGTGTTCCCGGTACTGGCACAAATCACCGCTTTTGCCCCTTCTTCTTTAGCTTTCGAGATGGCCATGGTCATGCCTCGGTCTTTAAAGCTACCGGTGGGATTTAAACCATCATATTTGACAAAAACCTTGACATCGCGCCCGATTTGTGCTGAGAGATAGGGGGCGGGTATCAGGGGTGTATTGCCTTCTAGGAGGGTAATTACAGGGGTTTTACTGCTTACGGGCAGAAATTGGCGATATTCTTCGATCAAACCGCGCCAGCCGCCGATAGACGATGATTTAGTGGGTGATTGGGGGATCGATCGAGAAATAATTGTCATAGCCTTAAGGATACAGATTTGATTAGATGGCCCAGCTTCCTATTTTATCGAATAAGCAGGCCAAAAAATTAATCTCGATCGCCCGATTGGGATTCATGGGGTTTAAAACAGGGATGCGGGAAGATAAAAGGCAGTAACAGCCAATAAATGACCTTTTTGGTCAAAAAATAGCTATTGTATCGCTATAAATCTGATTTTTTGCCCTTTTTGTCTTTCAGAAGTTGATTTAACTTAGTGTCAGCAGAAGTCCCTCGCTTTTAGCGATGGGATGAATGCTGACCAGCATATAGACAATTCTATAAAGTTGTGTTATCATAAATATAGATTCTTGATAACAGCCATGTACAAAGCATATAAATTCACAATAAAACCCAATACCGAGCAAGAAATAGCCTTAGCTAAAGGCTTCGGCTGTTGTCGCTGGTTTTGGAACTATTCCTTGAATTTATGCCAAGAAACCTATAAAACCACAGGAAAAGGGCTAACACGAAACTATATTCAGGGACTATTGCCTAGTCTCAAAAAAGAATATGAGTGGTTGACAGATGCTTATTCTCAGTGCTTACAGGTTGTTGCTTTGAACTTATCGCAAGCTTATCAAAATTTCTTTGAAAAACGGGCTAGATTACCAAGATTCAAGTCCAAACATGGTAGGCAATCAATTAGCTATCCAGCTAATGTCAAGTTTGAAGGTGACTACCTCAAATTACCGGGTAAAGTTGGATTAGTTTATTGTGTGCGTCATCGGGAATTTGAAGGAACAATTAAAACCGTTACTATCTCAAAAACTCCAGACGGTAAATACTACGCTTCTATTTTAGTTGATGACGAATTGGAGTTGCCTGAGACATCAAAGGATGGCAAAGGCATAGGAATTGATTTAGGACTTACTCATTTTGCCATTACCAGCAATGGTAGTAAGTATGAGAATCCTAGACATTTAGCTAAACATCAACGTAATTTAAAGCGTAAACAACAAAAGTTATCCCGTAAAAAGAAGGGAAGTAACAACCGTCAAAAAGCTAGACGTAAAGTAGCTAAAGTTCACTCTAAAATCTCAAGATGTCGTGAGGATTTTCTCCACAAGCTATCCCGTAAGATAGTTAACGAAAACCAAGTTATTGCGGTAGAAAATCTCAATGTTAAAGGCATGGTACGCAATCATAATTTAGCTAAGGCTATTAGTGATTGTGGTTGGGGAATGTTTTGTACAATGCTTAAATACAAGGCAGAATGGGAAGGAAAAACTTATATCGAAGTTGATAGGTTTTTCCCTAGTTCTAAAACTTGTAATGTCTGTCTAAATCAAGTAGCGAGTTTACCACTTGATGTTAGAACATGGACTTGTGAGCATTGCAAAACAACCCATGATCGTGATATAAATGCGGCGATAAACATCAAAAATGAAGCCTTACGGATATTGTCGTTAGGAACTAGCGATACTGCCTATAGAGGGGATGTAAGACCAAAAGTTGGGCGTAAGTCCGTCTTGAGGCAATCCCCCGTGAAATAGGAAGCTCTCAACTCTGTTGAGAGTAGTTCACTTAGCTGGTTATATTTAAATTGAAGATGGCTCCCCCCTGCTTGATAAGCTATCCATTAGTCGGATCTTTCTTAACAAAAAGAGAAGAAACTTAAAAAAAGGGGAAACGATTGATAGGTATAGTTTTGAAAGAAGGAATCAAGGTGGAGGTGAGCAAAA
>SFCA01000167.1:0-28587 GCA_007095475.1 Microcystis aeruginosa Ma_QC_C_20070703_M131
CATGAGCAAGCTAGAGGTTTAAAGACTGAGCGGGTTCCAATTATTTTTATTAATAAATATTTTACCCAATTCATACCAGGTAAGCAAGAGGGCTACGGCACTACTACCGAATCATTACCGGCTTTGGTTATGCTTCCCCCATTCTCTACATAATCGATTACTTTTTTTCTCAAGTCTAGGCTATAAGACATTTTTCTGTATGGGTTGCTCGTTTCTCGTTTCGGGAGCATCTCACTTACGCGATGAGTAATTATACTTAGCCTAAAAGCCACTCTTAATCGTGTCTTGGAACGAAATAGAGGCTTTTAAAGACTGCGTACATAGAGAATTAAAACAAGAATGTTTCTCTTTATTTTACCTGATTTTTCCCTCGTCTCACACTTATTTGAAATGACTATAACTTAAATGCCTAAAAGCTTAACTCCTGTAATTGCAGCACCATCTCCACCAGTTGTTCTGGAGTCAGTTTTTTCAGGCTTTCCCTGTCTGGTAGCTGCTGCGGTTCTTTTTGCTTCATCCTCTCAATCTACACTTTTTTCTGTTTTTGTCAATCCCCTGACCTGAATCCTTACTGTCTATTCAACTTAAAATTTGATGTTATAGGGATATTGTGCTTGTCAATGTAAAGTTTTGTCACAGGATTCAACGTTTCTGCTAGAAGACCTAGAGATTGTGGGGATTGGTTCAGGTACAAGCCTGAGTTAGTCATCAAATTTTAGACCACCTTCTCAGAATTTTAGAACTCAATCAACGTGCGATTACCCGGCAGTTTAGACTGATTGTGTGATGGACTGTGATCGATTATTGATAAAAGTTTACTGAATACAACATAATCATAGTATTCATTCAATCATTTCAATCACAGTTTAGACTGATTGTGTGATGGACTGTGATTGAAGTGATAAGTGATAAGTCGATCGAATCTAAAATCTAATTTGGGTGCATCTCACGTTTGTGACTTTCTCTCACATATAGGTGAGCAGCAGAAGTTGTTCAAGGGAGCATCTCACCTTTGTAACCCTTAAATCAGGTTTTTATGTCAAGCTATTTTGAAAGCCTTGCTAGAAAACAGTTTTAGGGATAAGTATAATTACTCACTTGCATAAATGAGATGCTTATAAATAATAGTATTGCGCCAATGATAGGGGCGCACCTTGGTCAGTGAGTTTATCGAACTGCGTCCGCCCAAAATGTCATCTAGATATTTCGACAAAATTGAGATGCACCCGCCTCTTGCCTCTTGCCTTGAGAAGCTGATCACTGTTTACTGTTTACTGATCACTGTTTACCGATAACTGCTGAATACTTTCCCATCGGATTCAAACATCTTTATAGCCGCTACAAATCTTAAGAAAGCGGGGTAATTTTTCTCTATTCCCCCGCCGGAGCAAGTGAATAATTAATCGGGCAATTTATACTGTTCCACAATCTTTTTAGCATATTCGGGAACATGGGACGCTAATTTTTCAGGATAATTACGTTTAACATAAAGGTAATTACGGGTAAAGTGAGAATCGATGGAAAAGCGAGCATATTCTAAACCTTTCGGCCCAATTTTTTCAATTACTACTCCCATCATTTTTGCCGCCCACATCGGCAATGTTACACCTTTATCGTAGGCGGGAATGCTATTTTGTACCGCTTGTTTTCTATCACCACTAGACATAACATCTTGGGTATCTAATTGATCTTTAACTAACTCTAACATTTCCTTCCCCGTATCATTACGAACGACAATCCATTGCCAGCCAAAAGGTGCGCCCATATAGCCGACAACTAAATCAGCAAGGGAGTTGACGTAATCAAAACAAGTCATACAGGAAGGGGAAAAAACATCTTTTAATTTATTAGTCTTTAAGCCAAAAAAAGGAACCATTTCGATGGAGCCGTCTTCGTGTTTAAAGTGTACCCGAAAATCCTGCATAAATTCGTAATGAACCACGGTTTCTGGGGAACGACTGGTAGTTTCCAAAAACTTTTGTAGTCCTGAGCGGGTGACATTATCGACGCAGGGAGTTCCTAAGACATATAATTTTTCTAAGCCTAATTTTTTTTCTACTGCTCTTAGGGCTTGAATTTGACAACCAACTCCGATAACTAATAACCGTTTCATGCCCGATTTTTCAATTTCTTCTAGGACTGATAAATTGGGAGAAAGAGTCGGTTTATTAACTTTAGCGGCGAGAATTTCTTCCGTGGTACGGGCGAGAATCGGTTGCGGTTGAAAGCGATCCTCGGCGGTATTCTGCACACAAACCACCCCTTCTACTAAACCACGATCGAGCATTTCACAGGCAATTGTACTGACAATTCCTGTCCATTGCGCCCCGGGGATAGCTTGTTTTTTCTTGGCAGCCATCATCTCTTGATGAACACCAAAATAGAGATCATTTTCCTGATTTAAGTCGCGACTTTTGCCGTGTGCTTCTGCTTCTAAATCGGCGATTTGTTGATTGAGAAAAGCACAAGCTTCTTTAACATAGTGAATGTAATAAGTGTCACAAAGTCCGCACTCGCTACACAATTCTTTGGCAGGACGACGACTATTTGACTTGAGGGCTTTGGCTTTTAGGTGTGGCGCAAGCGAGTTCATAATCTTAAAAGGCAACTAGGTCAAGGTTTTTTCTATCGATCGTTTACCTTACCGCATTCGATCGCTTTGTTATCAATCTTTTTAAAGAAATGTAACGATTACCCGGATTAGGATCAGAGCAAAGCTTCTAAGGTGGCGACGACGGAAGCCGCTAAAGTTTCTAAATCATAACCGCCTTCTAAGCCGAAAAGCAGGGGTTTATTGAGAGTTAAGAGGTATTTGGTTAAAATTCCATAATCTTGTGGGTGTAAACAAATGCCCGCCAGAGGATCCGCTTGATTGGCATCATATCCAGCACTAACAATCACTAAATCCGGTTGAAAATTTTTCAAAAAAGGTATGACTTGCCCCTCAAAATGTTCTTGATAATCTTTAATCGTACTTCCCGCCGATAAGGGAATATTCAAAACATTATTAAACTCACCTTTTTCCCTCGCTTCTCCTGTGCCGGGATAAAAGGGGAATTGATGGAGGGAACAATAGGCAATCTGGGGATGATTTTCGACTATATCCTGGGTGCCATTGCCGTGATGTACGTCCCAATCAAGAATCGCTACTTTCTGCACTCTTTTGTTTTCTAAAGCATAATAAGCGGCAATAGCAGCATTAGAAAATAGACAGAAACCCATGCCATAATTAGAAGTGGCATGATGCCCGGGAGGACGGGCTAAAATAAAGGCAGGATCGCCAGTGGATAAGACTCGATCGACTCCATCTAACCAGCCACTAACCGCTAGTAACGCCACATCGTAACTACGGGCAGAAACGGGAGTATCTGCATCCAATCTTCCCCCACCCCGTTGACAAATTCGCCGCAATCTATCAACATAATCTTGATTATGAACTTGTTTGATCAAGGGGATTACTTCGTCGCGAATTTCGAGCGGTGTCGGTAAATGCCATGTTAATTTTGACTGCCATTCTGTTTGTTTTAAAGCGGCGACAATTGCCGTTAAACGCGCCGCTTTTTCGGGATGGTAAATACCTGTATCGTGATCGAGAAATTCATCGGAATAGATAATCGAGATCATAATCAAATTACTGCTTAACTCGCTGGTTTTTGAGCAACCTAATGGTTTTAATCTACCAGAAAAGCAACGGCTTGAGCGGCTATAGTGAAAAAACTTTACTGATTGGGTCACTTTTGCCAGATGATGCAATTATCTCTCCCTAAGGTGACAGGAAGCAAAAATGCTGACAAATTTTCGGAAATTTCAACTAGAAGTTAATGGCATTACTATCAATGGTGTCAAAGGTGGGCGCGGTTTTCCGCTGCTTTTGCTCCATGGTTATCCCCAAACCCATCAAATGTGGCATAAAATCGCCCCCCGATTAGCGGCCAATTTTACGGTGATCGCCACGGATCTGCGCGGTTGCGGGGATAGCGATAAACCCTTACCCCTAGAGGATTCTAGCAATTACTGCAAGAGAGTCATGGCCCTCGATCAGGTATTGCTGATGGAAAAATTGGCTTATCAGGAGTTTTATCTGATCGGCCACGATCGAGGGGCGCGAGTTTCCCACCGTCTCGCCCTTGATTTTCCCGAAAAGGTCAAAAAACTTGTTTTACTCGATATAGCCCCAACGCTGGCGATGTACGAGGCTACTGATAAAACTTTTGCCACTGCCTACTATCATTGGTTTTTCTTGATTCAGCCTTCCCCTTTTCCCGAAACCCTGATCGCCGCTAATCCCGATTATTATCTGCAACATTGCTTGCAAAGTTGGGGCCGAGATTTTAGCGCTTTTACAGAGGAAGCTTTGGGGGAATATCGGCGTTGTTTTCGAGATTTAAGGACGATAACCGCCACTTGTGCCGATTATCGGGCCGCCGCTACCATCGATTTAGAGCATGATCGTCAGGATTTAGACCGGAAAATTTCCTCCCCCCTCTTGGTTCTTTGGGGAAAAAAAGGTTTCATTGCACGTCAATACGATGTGATCGCTCTTTGGCAGCAGCGGGCTAATCAAGTCACCGGACAGGCGATCGCCAGTGGTCATTTTTTACCGGAAGAAGCACCGGAAGAGACGGCACAGGCGATCGAGGAGTTTCTTGGCTAAGTAAAGATATTGATAGCGAAATTCTCTGAGTTAGGAGCCAGAAGAAAGGAGGTAAATCGTTGGCTAATCAGGTTTTTACTTTGACAAAATTATACTCCTGTCAGAATCTTGAACCTAAGATAATTATTAAACACAGGAGGAAAAAACTGGGATTAAATCGATTTTTTTTAATCAATTACTGGTCAAATATTATTATGCAAATGCTAAAATATTCCCTGATTGTTCCCATCTATAACGAAGAAGAAACTATTGCCGAACTGTATCGCCGGGTGAGTGCCATCATGAATAATTTAGATGGGGCGGTAGAATTAATCCTAGTAAATGATGGTAGTAAAGATAGTTCCTTAAAACTGCTGCGAGAACTGCACAAAGCTGATTCACGAGTATGTTATATCAGTTTCGCCCGCAATTTTGGTCATCAAGCGGCGGTAACTGCTGGACTTAATTTGGCTCTTCTCGACTTTGTGTGATAATTTTTGCTTATGAAATCCTGAAGTTCTTATTGGGCAAGACTTTTAGGACTATTTTGCGGAAGAAACTATCAGTATAGACCTCGTTTCCACAAGTAATTATTGTTTTGGATGCTGACCTGCAAGAGCCGCCCGAATTAATTCCCCAAATGATTGAAAAATGGCAAGAGGGGTATCGAGTAGTTTATGCCCAAAGAACCAAGAGAAAACAAGAAAGTTGGTTTAAAAAACTGACTGCCTATCTCTTTTATCGTTTGCTTAAAAGACTAGCTGATGTGGATATTCCTGCCGATACAGGAGATTTTTGTTTAATGGATCGTCAGGTGGTAGATCTATTAAATTCTCTCCCAGAAAGAAATCGTTATATTCGTGGGTTGCGCGCTTGGATTGGCTTTCCACAAACTGCAGTTAAATTTGAGCGGGATGCGCGCTTTGCCGGGGAAGTAAAATATACCTTTAGCAAATCATTATCTTTAGCTATTAATAGCCTAGTATCTTTTTCCCGTGTCCCCTTACGTTTTGCCACCTATCTAGGATTATTTTCTGCCCTGATATCTTTGATTATGGCTCTGTTAGTATTATATTGGCGTTTACAGCAGCCCAACTCACCGATCACGGGTTTTGCCACGATTATGATCGCTATATTTTTTCTGGGTTCTGTACAGCTAATTAGCATCGGAATACTAGGAGAATATATCGGCAGAATTTACGAGGAAGTTAAAGGCAGACCCACCTACACAATTGCTGAGTTAGCTGGCTTACAAATTTCTTGACTATTGTCAGTAAGAATCGCTAAAATTGCCAGTTCATGGAGAGAATAAAAAGCTTTCTTGAGTGCCGCTCTCTGTTTTTTCAAGCCGCAAAAAGTCTTGACAAATGGACAGCTTTGCTCTATACTAGCGGGCGAGAATACTATAATACCAAATCCGTTTTTAATAGTGTGATTAACTCACAAGTTATCGATTGTTTCTCCCCACTCCCCGCTCCCAACTCCCTGCTCCGCTGCTCCCCTATACCTTTTAAACAGGATTTAGTGTAATTAGGGCTTGCTGAATAATGGTAAAACCCTTTTAAAATAAGGCTTTTGACCTGTTAAAATCCGATGTTAGTGCCAGAAAATCGGATTGGGACCTTCAAAAACCTGGCATTATCCTTATATGGCGATACAGTGGAGTTAATTCCGATCGATTGTTCCAAGATCAGGGATACGGTTTTAAATCTCTTAAAAGACTTGCCTGACTTGGCGCAATGTGTGAGGGATTGAAACCTAAACTCACCTAGAAACAGACCCGTTCCTTTTATAGCAGTTATCTCAATGGTGAAGTATGAGGTCTCCGTTTTGGGGAGATGATCGACAAGAGACGATGCCCTATCAGGTTATACTTCATCTTGATCAGAAACGCTGTCGTTTTAAAAATATTTATCTAGTAACTGTTTAATCATCTGGGTATGAGGGGACTTTTCTACTACTTCCGATGCTCCCGCTATTTTGGCACGAATGCGCTCAGTTAGACTGAGATGATCAGTAAAAATCCAAATGGGAGTTTTTTGAAACAGAGGTAATCCCCGTAAAGTACGACAGATAATGTAGGCATCCGTCTGTAGAAGTTGGGAACTTAAACAGATCAGATTTGGTTTTTGTTCCACGAAAAGGGAGATGGCCTGTAGTCCATCTTGTACAGTGATACAGTCATGTCCCAATCTTTTCATCAGGGCTGCCATGAATTGACACTTTTGCTGATCTTCATCTCCATAGGCAATCTTGAGAGATGACACCTTGACAAAACTAGCAGAAGAATACATTTCGAGCGGTGAGGGAAAATCTGTGGTAGCCACTAGCTCCATTGATCCTAACTGGACATAGATCATTAAAGAACGGGCCAAGGACAATAAATCTTGTCCCGACTGTACGGATAAATCCCGTAAACTGTGCTGTCCCTTAAAACGTTGGCTAAATAATTGAGTATTAAAAGAGGCGATCCTTTTGGCTAATTCCTCAGTATTTTTGATGATCGGGGCCAGATTCGGGGAGCGATCGCCTAATCGGGCTTCTTGCCAAGCTTGCCATTGTTGCCAGACTTTAGCGATCATTTGTTCGGGGTTAATAACAGTTAGAGGTGTAAACCCTTCTAGGCGATCGCTTTGCCGATAAAAACTCACTTGACCGGATTGCGTCAGATCAAAGAGGATTTCTTCGGCACTAGAACAAATAATTTGATTGAGTTGTTCTAGGGTAGTTTTTTGCTGTTTTGCCCATCTGGATAAAACTTGATACTCCCAGGCGATCGCTAAATTGTTGGTGACAACACTCATTAAGCCTTGGCGGAGAGTTTCTCGGTCTTGGAGAATCTCTGGACAGTAACGAGCGAGCATTCTTTGCCAGCGACGGACAGGATGACAACCCCCTGTGACATAGACAAGACGACCAAAATAGAAATAAAAAACCGATTCTAAACCCTTATAATCTCTCAAGAACAGGCGACCATTGAATTCTCGATCTTTAATTTTTTGGAAAAGACTCGCTTGTTTCACGGCATTAAAACCGATGATCGGATTCAGATATTCCAGTCGAGAATTAGTAGGATAATCATTGGTATTCATCGCTAAACCAGAAGTCTGGGGGGTTGGTAGGGCTAAATCCATCATCGTCAAATTGCCAGCACAGGGCTAGGTCAATTGGCAACCTAACATAAGACTAGCAAGGCAGAAGTGATAAGAGATCAAAGCCGCAGTGATCAATATCAATGGGCTTTTAGTCTAGATTCGAGATGACGGCAATGGAAAAAAAATTAGACCTAGTCCAATTCTTCTGAGAAGACATTGATAGAGACGAAATTTCGCCTCTGTTAGCTGGACCGATAGCTGATTGAATCGCTAATAATTTTCTCGAGGATTTGTGGCAGCAGGATTTTCTTGGTAGGAAAGGCTGCTACCAAACTCGAATTCCTGTCCATATGCTTCTTCTCCGTGTTGAGGCACATCTAACCCTTCCGCTTCCGTATTCGGTTTGACCCGCAAATCCATGAATAAACTGAGAACTTTCAGGATGACGAAAGTACCCACGGCAGCAAAGATATAAGTAGCAGCAACGCCAACAAATTGCGTCCAAACTAAGCCGGGGTTGCCAAATAGTAAACCGTCATTACCGAAGGAATTAACCGATTTAGTCGCAAAAACCCCCGTAAGGATTGCCCCTACCGTCCCACCCACACCATGGACAGGATAGGTATCCAAAGAGTCATCAAAGCGCAATTTTGCCCGGAGACTAACCGCAAAAAAACAGGTAAGGGCAGTGATCGAACCAATCAGAATCGCACCGATGGGTAGAACAAAACCGGCAGCGGGAGTAATACCCACTAATCCCCCCAAAAATCCACTAGCAATACCGATCGCTGTCGGTTTACCCCGTAAAATCCATTCTATCAGCATCCATGTCAAACCCCCAGCCGAAGCGGCGATACTGGTATTAACAAAAGCTGTCGTGGCTAAGGAACTAGAGGAAAGCGCGCTACCACCATTAAAACCAAACCAACCGAACCAGAGTAAACCGATACCGAGGAGAACAAACGGCACATTATGAGGTGCATAGGTTTGAGTTCCAAAACTACGCCGCGGACCGATTACCCAAGCGGCCACCAGCGCGGAAATCCCAGAACTAATGTGAACAACGGTTCCACCAGCGAAATCCAGCGCCCCAGTGGCTGCTAACCAACCCTTACCCCAAACCCAGTGAGCTAGGGGAGAATAGATAAAGGTGGACCAAAGCAGTAAAAACCAAAAATAGGCTTTAAAGTTTACCCGTTCCACGATCGCCCCTGAAATCAAAGCTGGGGTGATGATGGCAAACATCATCTGATAGACCATAAATACTTGATGGGGAACCGTGGGAGCATAGCCGGTGCTATCGGGTGCGGTGGCGGTGACTCCATTGAGAAACACCCAATCCAGACCACCGATAAAAGCTTCGATCCCTTCACCAAAGCCACTTTTACCCGGGGTAACATCAAAAGCGAGACTATAACCCCAAAACACCCAAGTTACACCAATTACGCCCATGGCCACCAAACTCATCATCATAGTGTTGAGGACGTTGCGGGAACGTACTAAACCCCCATAAAAAAAAGCCAGTCCGGGGGTCATTAATAAAACTAAAGCTGAGGAGATCAGCATCCAAGCGGTATCCCCAGAACTAATCGGATTGGGGGGAGCGGCGGCGATGGTTTCCGCAAAAACCGGGGCAACTCCGCAATTGAATCCCAGTCCCAGCAAAAGTACGGTTATTCCTACGATCTTTTTCATTGTCGGTTGGTGGCTATTAGCAAGATTAATTTTTTCTGTCGAGAAAGAGACGAAAAAACGAAATAAAAAAGGTTTAGAAGGCAATTATAGCCACCGATCGCATCGGGGCGAGGCCTTCTTCCTTTTCTCTTTAACTTTGTCGGGGATCTAATTAATCTATCTTTACAAGGTTCACCCTAACGACTGCTGGGCGTTTCCATGTCAACACTGGAAGCATAATAGCCACCAGTAACGATATCGGACTCCTTGACGAAACCGCTATAGGCTTCCATTCCGTGTTCACCCACATCCAAACCTTCCATTTCTTCTTCGGGAGTAACACGAATACCGAGGGTAGCCTTAAGGATTGTCCAAACAATACCACTGACAATCACGGTAAATGCCCCCACTGCCACAATTCCGATAATTTGGTTAATAAACAGTTGGAATTGACCGGTGATTAAACCCGCATCTTTGTTGAAGATACCGACGGCTAAAGTTCCCAACACACCACAGACGAGGTGAACGGAAGTCGCACCCACGGGGTCATCAATTTTCAGGTTATCGAAGAAAGACACCGAGTAAACCACGACTACACCGGCAATTAAACCGATGATTGCCGCCGACCAATAGGATACACCATCACAACCGGCAGTAACGGCTACTAAACCGGCGAGAATACCGTTAATAATCATCGAAAGGTCGGGTTTACCATCTTTCGCCCAAGCGGTAAAGGTAGCGGCAATGCCACCCGCAGCCCCGGCGAGGTTAGTGGTGACAGCGATATAGGGTACAGTTTCATTAACTGCTAAAGCAGAACCGGGGTTAAAACCGAACCAGCCAATCCAGAGAATTAGACAACCCAGGGTCGCAATACTCATGTTATGGCCGGGTAAGGCACTGGTGCGACCGTTGATGTATTTGCCCATTCTCGGGCCGAGAATTGCCGCCCCGGTTAAAGCAGACCAACCACCCACCGAGTGAACCACCGTCGAACCGGCGAAGTCTTTAAAACCAAGGTCAGCTAACCAACCGCCACCCCAAACCCAGTGACCAGTGATCGGGTACATGATACCGACAATAATTAAGCTAAAAACGAGGAAATCGACGAATTTAATCCGTTCTGCCACCGCCCCAGATACAATCGTTGCCGCCGTTCCCGCGAAAGCGACTTGGAACAGGAAGAACACCGAAGTGGGCAAATATTTCGGCATGGCGTAGGTGGCGGGATCGCTACTGCTAAGGAACCAACCTCCTGTACCGAAAAATTCGTTACTGACAGACCCGAACATCAGGGAGAAACCGATCGCCCAAAATGATATGGTGGAGAGGGCGAAAACGATCAGGTTTTTGGCCAGAACGTTAACGGCGTTTTTCTGACGACAGAATCCCGTTTCTAGCATCGCAAAACCCGCATTCATAAAGATCACGAGGATAGCGGCAATCAAAACCCAGATTGTATTAAGGGCGTTTTGGACATCTTCGGGGGTTAGGGGTTTCGCATCTTGGGCCTGTACGGCTGTGTTCCAAACCACAAAAATAATCGCGGATAAAGGAACACAGGCTAACCACACAGGGTTAATTTTCGGTAATAAACCGACAAGTTCCCCAGATTTTCGAGCAATTCGTTTCATCGTTAATTCATTTACTTTGTTGAGTTAGTAGGTCGATTCATTACTTTTGAAAATAATTACCGAGCAATTATGTCCGTTCAACCGCTAAATCCTAGGAACAGGGGTCAATCATTTCAGAAGACCAAACACCTAGGGATTTATCTTGATGTGTGAGTAGTCAATGTTTTTCGATCTTTGTTTTTTTGATCTGAGATTTCTGTATTCGTTGATACATTTCATTTTAAAATAATAAGTAGTTGGACAAAAGTAAAGTTAACTGTGGGGTAAGGAGTCAGTATTCTCCGAGTCAGTATTCTCCAAGTCAGTATTCAGGAGATTATTTTTATTTATTCTCCCCACACCCTAGGGTCGTTTCATTCTCTCAAATGTCATTGTCTCAAATCTTTATCTGGCAACGTTTTTAGTCGATTTCTCGGAATAAATATCTGAAAATTTTTCAAAACGTCGTGCTTTGCTTACCTCATAAGCGATTAAAGGTAGCAAAAAAAAGAATTAGATTCGGAGAATGAATCAGCCCTACCCCACACCCCATCACCCCATCTCCCCCATCTCCCAATTCATAATTCACAAATTATAATTCCCACTGATTACTGATCACTGATCACTGAAAAGTCTCCCCTCATTTGGAGAAATAAACCATGGACCGGGCAACAGAATTCGATCGCACAATGATGCAAAGATGTCTAACCCTTGCTAGGCAAGCCTTGGGGCGGACTTCTCCTAATCCTTTGGTGGGTGCTGTGATCGTTCAAGAGGGTACAATTATCGGCGAAGGTTTTCACCCAGGGGCCGGACAACCCCATGCAGAAGTTTTCGCCCTGAGACAGGCAGCAGAAAAAGCTCGTGGTGCCACTTTATACGTCAATCTTGAACCCTGTAACCACTATGGACGTACTCCCCCCTGTAGCGAGGCAATTGTGCAAGCAGGCATTAAAAAAGTGGTGGTGGGGATGATCGATCCTAATCCCCTGGTGGCGGGGAAAGGTATTCAAAGATTAGAATCGGCAGGCATCGAGACGCTGGTGGGGGTGGAGGAGTCCGAATGTCGTCAACTCAATCAGGGTTTTATCCATCGCATCACCGCTAAAAAACCCTTCGGTATTCTCAAATATGCCATGACTCTCGACGGCAAAATTGCCGCTACTAGCGGTCATAGCGCTTGGATTACTAGCCCCGCTTCTCGCCAAATAGTCCATCAACTGCGAGCGGCCTGTGATGCGATTATTGTCGGCGGTAGCACTGTCCGTCAAGATAATCCCCACCTCACCACTCACGGCCTCTCCGATCATAATCCCCTGCGCGTGGTCATGACTCGATCGCTCGATTTACCACCCTCGGCCCATCTTTGGGATACCAGTCAATTTCCCACCCTTGTCTATACACAAATTGATGCTAATGTCAAGCTTAAGCAACAATTATTAACAAAAGGCGTGGAAGTGATCGAACTAACCGAGGTGACACCCACTTTAGTGATGGAAAATCTCTATCAGAGGGGATTTTGTCAGGTTCTGTGGGAGTGCGGCGGCGGTTTAAGTGCAGCAGCGATCGCTGAGGGCATGGTACAAAAAATTATCGCTTTTATCGCGCCCAAAATCATCGGGGGAATTAATGCACCTACTGCCGTGGGTGATTTAGGTTTCCAGTTAATGAGCCAAGCTTTACAGTTAGAAAATGTCACGGTTAATTATCTCAATCCCGATATTTTGATTGAGGGATATCTGCAAAGTGAAAAGTAGAGCTACTGCAATTCCCCCTCAATCGGCAAATCTCAACCAACCGCTTGTAAAAGTCAAAAAGTCATCAATAACCGCGATAATCTGGCACTTACCCCTGATTTTTGCGATCGAGTTCTAGAAATCGCCCCGCTGCCGTCAACTCCGTTTATCGGTACGGTTATCCCCCTAGAAGAAGTTGGGCAATCGCTCTGTGATCAATAGTGCCATTATCGAGCAAAATAAAAAAGTTAGAATAGTCAAGCCCTTAGTGATTGAACGTATGACGGTACTCGAAAAAGGTAATATCACGATTCATACCGAGAATATCTTCCCTATTATCAAAAAATCTCTCTACACTGACCATGAAATTTTTCTGCGGGAATTGATATCTAATAGTGTTGATGCCATCTCGAAATTAAAAATGGCTTCCTTAGCAGGAGAAGCGAGAGGAGAAGTCCCTGAACCAGAAATTAATCTCGCCATCGATAAAGAAAATCGTACCCTATCAATTACCGATAATGGGATCGGGATGACGGCGGAAGAAATCAAGAAATATATTAACCAAGTTGCCTTTTCCAGTGCGGAAGAATTTATCAATAAATACCAAAAATCAGCCAACGATTTAATCGGTCATTTTGGCCTAGGTTTTTATTCGGCTTTTATGGTGGCTAAAAAGGTAGAAATTGATACGCTTTCCTATCAGGAAGGTGCTACCCCTGTCCATTGGTGCTGTGATGGTTCTCCGGAGTTTGAACTAACCGATTCTTCCCGCAGCCAAATCGGCACCACTATCACCCTAACTTTAATGGATGAGGAAGGGGAATATTTAGAACCTGCCCGCATTCGCCAGTTAGTCAAAACCTACTCGGATTTTATGCCTGTTCCCATTAAAATTGATGGGGAAGTGATTAATCAACAACGGGCTTTATGGAAAGAATCTCCTCAAAATCTGACTAAAGAAGACTACCTAGAATTCTATCGTTATCTCTATCCTTTCCAAGAAGAACCTTTACTCTGGGTACATCTGAATACCGATTATCCTTTCTTGCTCAATGGCATTCTTTATTTTCCCAAACTCAGACCGGATGTGGATGTCTCAAAAGGACAATTAAAGTTATTCTGTAATCAGGTTTTTGTCAGCGATCATTGCGAGGAAATTATTCCCGATTTCCTGATCCCCTTGCGAGGAGTTATCGATAGTCCAGATATTCCTTTAAATGTGTCTCGAAGTGCTTTAACCAAAGATCGCACCGTTCGCCGTATTGCCGATTTTATTGCCAAAAAAATTGCTGATCGCCTCAAATCTCTCTACAACGAAGACGCAAAAGAATATATTCGTTGTTGGGGAGATGTGGGAACTTTTATTAAATTTGGTTCCTTGAAAGAGGATAAATTTAAACAGCAGGTAGAAGATATTTTAATCTATCGCACTACCTACAAACCCCCAGAAACCCCGGTACAAGTGGCAGTGCAAACCGCCGAAGGTGACGCATGGCAAGAAGCAACGGCGAAAACTCCCCTAGAAGCGATCGAACAGGAAGGTTATACTACTCTCAAAGCCTACCTGGAACGCCATAAAGAACGCCACGAAAATCGAGTTTTTTACTGTACCGATCCTCGTAGCCAATCCACCTACGTTGAACTCTACAAAAATCAAGGGTTAGAGATCCTCTTCTTTGATTCTTTCATCGATACTAATTACTTTATTCCTTTCCTAGAAAGAGAATACTCCGATGTGAAATTCACCCGGGTTGATTCTGAATTAGACTCGACGCTGCTCGAACAGGATCAAGCTAGTGAAATTATCGATCCCAGTAGTAATAAAACCCGGGCTGAATTGATCAAAGAAATCTTCGCCAAAGCTCTCGATAATTCCCGCATCAATATCAAAACTGAAGCCTTGAAATCCGATGATCCCCAAGCTACTCCTCCGGCAATTGTCTTACTTCCAGAAGCGATGCGACGCTTACAGGAAATGACGGCAATGATGCAACAAAAAGCCATGGCTTTCCCCGAAGAACATATTCTGATGATTAATACTAATCATCCCTTAATTCAACAGATTGTCCAGATTAGTCAGGGAAGTATTGTTACCGGTAGTGGCGAATCTCCATCGGCGCAATTAGCGAAAATGCTCTGTCAGCACGTTTATGATTTAGCTTTAATCGCTCAAAAAGGATTTGATGCCGAGGGAATGCAAGCTTTTGTGGAACGTTCCAATCGCGTTCTGACTAAGCTAACCGAAAAGATTTAATCTATTGCCAAACTTTGGCTGTTCCGATATGCTGAGAGTGTGTTAATTCACACTCTATTTTTTTAACCTGTTAACGAAGGCAGGAGACAGGAGACAGTATTCAGGAGACAGGAGACAGGAGACAGTATTCAGGAGTCAGTATTCAGGAGACAGGAGACAGAAGTTGTAGCCTATACTCAACGGATTTAGTATCAGCTTTTTTTCTTCCTGTTCCCCTCTCTCCCCAAGTCATAATTCATAATTCATAATTCATAATTCCCTGCTCCCCTCCCCAATTCATAATTCATAATTCCCCCATCTTCCCGCACCACTTCATGCGCTTACCCACCCTCAAATATGAGCGAGGAACCTTAATTCTCCATCCACCACCAAAGGGGAAAAAATGGCTAGATTTTGCCACTTGGGATGATCGTATCGAAAGATTTCGCATTTTGGCCATTCATTATCGTCCTCTCGTGGAAACCCTACAGGAGGAGGGCATTAACTTCCAAGATGAAGCAAAAGCTTTCAACAATTTAGAATTAATTGCCAGTTTTGAACGGGAACCCTACCCCCACCAAACTGAAGCGTTAATCGCTTGGAAAAAATCCCAGAGAAGGGGTGTTATCGTCCTTCCCACCGCTGCCGGCAAAACCTATCTTGCCCAATTAGCTCTACAATCGACTCCCCGCAGTACCTTAATTATCGTGCCGACTATTGATTTAATGCACCAGTGGTATGCCCAGATGTTGGCGGCTTTTCCCGATGCCGAGGTGGGATTATTAGGGGGAGGTTCTAAGGATAATAGTGCTATTTTAATCGCCACCTATCAAAGTGCGGCAATTTATTCAGAAACTCTTGGCAATCGTTACGCTTTTTTGATTTTTGATGAATGTCATCATTTACCATCGGATTTCTTTCGGAAAATAGCGGAAGATTCGATCGCACCCTATCGTTTAGGCTTAACAGCAACACCGGATCGCGGTGATGGTAGTCATCAAGATTTAGATTATCTTATCGGTGCAATTGTTTATCAAAAAAGTCCCCAAGACTTGTCAGGAAAAGCCCTAGCGGATCATGAAATAATTCAAATTAAAGTGAAACTATCTGCCAAAGAACAGGAAAAATATCAAGAAGCAATTAAAATTCGCAATGATTTTTTAAGAAGAAATAATCTCAGTTTGTCTGGTTTAGATGGTTGGCAAAATTTTGTCATGATTAGTGCCAGAAGTAGCGAAGGGCGCCGGGCGATGTTAGCGCACCGGGAGTCGAAGGAAATATCCTCTGGAACCCAGGGAAAATTGCGGGTTTTAGCCGAGTTAATCTGTGAACACTATCCAGAACCAATTTTAATTTTTACCAACGATAATGCCACAGTTTACCGCATTTCCGAGAGCTTTTTAATACCTGCCATAACCCATCAAACTCCCGTGAAAGAACGCCATGAAATCCTGACCCGTTTTCGTCAGGGAGAATACAAAATTCTGGTGACTTCCCATGTTCTTAATGAAGGGGTTGATGTGCCGGAAGCACGCATCGCGATTATTTTATCAGGAACCGGTTCCACTAGGGAATACATTCAGCGTTTGGGACGGGTTTTAAGAAAAGGCCAACAAGAGGATAAACGGGCGATTTTGTATGAAGTGATAGCCGAAAATACCACGGAGGAAAAAACCTCCCAACGACGACGGGGAGAGCAGAAAAATAAAACTAGCTATAAAACCGGTAATCGACAATTGGAATTATTGCCTTCTCCTCCAAAAAAATCTTTTTCTTTCCCGAAAGCTGCCGAATCTTCTACCCCTTGGGTAAGTTCTCCGGAGTCAGAGGAAGAATAGAAAATTTCTCTGGGGGATTTTCCTCTATAATAAAGATAAAAAATCTGGATTGATACCCCTATGACCGAACTTGCCCAACAAAAATGTCAACCTTATCAATCGGGTTCTTCTCCTATCACTGCCGAGGAAATTACCGCTTTACAGGCTAAAATTCCCGATTGGAATCTCTTAGAATACGAGGGTATTCCCCGTCTGCAAAAACTCTATAAATTTGCCAATTTTCAAGGGGCAATCGCCTTTACTAATGCCGTGGGAGAGGCAGCGGAAAAAGAAGGCCATCACCCCGCTTTATTGACAGAATGGGGTAAAGTTACCGTTTCTTGGTGGACCCATGACGTGGGCGGATTACATCAAAATGACTTTATCATGGCTGCCCGTACCGATGATATTTATCGTCAACAAAAGGCCTAATCGTAGGCACGAATCATCGCTTGGGTTCCCTGTTTAATTCCCTTACCTTCGTCCAATTCCGCTACTACTTTAAATAGAGTTGCCGCTAAATCTGTCCCAGGCAGAATTTCCCCGGCTGTCTGGGCAGTTTCTTTGACTAATCGCAAATCTTTTAAGATATGTTCAATCATAAAAGCCGGCTGTAAATCTTGGGCGAGGATTTTTGGTCCCAAATTTTCCAACGCCCAAGAACCTGCCGCCCCCGTTTTACAGACTTCTATGACTAAATTGGGGTCTAATCCTTGAATTTTTGCCATTTTTAGAGCCTCACACAGCGCCACCATGTGAACCGCCCCCAAGACTTGATTACAGAGTTTTACCGCTTGTCCGTTGCCGATTTCGCCACACCAGCGAATAGTTTTGCCCATGGCTTGAAAACAGGGCAAACAAGTCTGAAAATCCCTTTCTTTCCCCCCCACCATAATAGTTAAAGTGCCGTTTTTCGCCCCAATATCGCCCCCAGAGACGGGAGCATCGAGAAAACGGAGATTATTTGCCTCTAGCTTTTCCCCAATCATCCTAGCGGCTTGAGAGCCAATGGTACTCATATCCACCACCAGAGTTCCCACCGCTGCCGATTCCATGACACCCCCCGGTCCTAAAATTACCGCTTCCACGTCAGGCACATCCCCGACGCAGGTAAAGACAATTTCGGCATCCCTGACGGCGGCGGCAATATTAGAACAAATGTTCGCACCCGCTGCCCCAGCAATGGTTATCCCCGGTGCTTCTGGGGTACGATTCCAAGCATTGACAGCAAAACCCTGACGGACAAGATTAGCCGTCATCGGCGCTCCCATCACTCCTAATCCTAAAAAGGCAATTTTTTGACTCATAATTTTCGTAATCAAGGGAAAGGGAATTATGAATTATGAATTATGAATTATGAATTATGAAGTGGGGTGTATTTTCAGTGAACAGTGAACTCAAATCTGATAACTGATAACTGATTTAGGATTCTACCATTTGCAGAAATTGGGCTTCTGAAAGGGTTTTTATGCCTAATTTTTGAGCCTTTTTGAGTTTCTCACCGGGAGCTTTACCGAGGAGAATATAATCAGTGTTCGCACTGGGGGAACCGGTAACAGTACCACCGACATTAATAATCAATGATTTCGCTTCCTCGCGACTGATTTGGCTGAAGGTTCCTAGTATAACTACGCTTTTTCCCCTTAGGGGATTTTCTGCGGATTTTTGACTCGTCTGGACTATCTTTGCTGCGGGTTGCACTTCTAAACTCGTATCGGCAACCGGGATTTTTTCTGCTGCTACTACCAGGGTTTCCTCGGCAATCACCGGAGGAGTTTCGGGTTCCTCTACTACAGGAGTTTCCTCGGCAATCACTGGGGGAGTTTCTGGTTCTTCTACTACCGGAGTTTCACTAATAATTGCTTCTGGTTCATTAGTGGTAATAGGGGCAGTTTGTCGAGAAAAGTCGTCTCTTTCTTGTTGTCGGTTTTGAATTTGAACCTCTAAAGCGGCGATTTCTTCTTGCTTAGTTGCTAATTCACCCTCAAACTTAATTTTTGCCTTTTCTAAAGCTTTAGCTGCCGTTTTTTGGACTTCTAAATCTTGAGTTAGTTGGCGATTTTGTTGGCTTAATTCCTCGATATGACGGGAAGTTGTGGCTTCTAATTGGTCTTTTTCGGCACTTAATTGGTGTAGTTGAATCTCTAAATTAGAAATGTTTTCCCGATAGGTTTCTAGCTGTTGCGGTAACTGGTTTAATTGCTGTAATTGCCCTTCTAAATCAGCAATTGTTGCCTGAGAATCAGCCAATTGTTGCGGTAACTGGTTTAATTGCTGTAATTGCCCTTCTAAATCAGCAATTTTTTCGGCAGCAGTGGTCAATTGTGCCGATAATTCCCCTTTCTGGACTTCTAAAGCTTGTAACTCCAGTTTAGCTGCTTCGAGACGAGCGCCGAAACTGTCCTTTTCGGCGGTTATAGCTGTCACTTGAGCGACGGTTTCTTGGAGTTTTATAGTTAAATTGTCGCATTCTTGGCCTAAAGAGAGCGATCGAGTTTGACTTGCGGCTAAATCTTCGCTGAGAGACTTTTTTTCCTGTTCTAACCCGGTAATTTGACCCTGTAAGCTGGCTATTTCTTGCTGTCCTTGCTCATACTGTTCTGTTTGGTGAGCTAGATTCTGTTCTAAGGTTTGAATTTGACCTTGCAAGCTGGGAATTTGGGCGGCTAAATCGCTTAATTCTCGGTTTTTATGCTCTAAATCGGCCACTTTCGCCTTTAATTCCTCGGCTTTTTCTAGCTCTTGCTGTAAGAGAGTTTTATCCTCTTCTAGGGTCTGAATTTGACCATAGAGAGAGGTGGTCTGTTTTTTGGTCAAATCAAATTGACGGTTAATTTCGCCTTTTTGCTGCTCTAAAGTTTGAATCTGTGCCTCTAGGCTAGTAATTTGGGCTTTTTCTGCCTCTAACTGCTCCATCAAACCAGTTTTCTCCGCTTCTATTTCCTTAGCGGTGGTTTTCAGGTGTTGAATTTCATTCTCACCTATCTGGACAGCTTGCCGGAGAGACTGGAGAGCATTTTCTAAATCCGTAGCTTTCTGCTGTAATTGGGCGGAATGTTGTTCTATGTGAATTATTTTGGCGTGCAGCTGCTGATTTTCATCTTTTGAATCTGATTGCGCCACTTCTAAACCCTTGACTTGAGCCAACAAATCTGAGTTACCTTGCTGTAATTGCGCTTGCGCGGCTAAAAGGGCGGTATTTTTGCTGACGAAACTAGAGCGCGACCAGAGGAATAGTCCTCCGAAAACAGCACTTAAACCTAATCCTTCATAAATTAATTCGTTGAGCATATCTACCCTCCTAGACAAGCGAAAAACAGTCACCTAACCGAACTGATGCGGCAATTTTGGTTATAGACCTACATCTCTACTTATATCAGTTACGGGGTGCATTCGGGGGAAGGGCGGGGAAAAAGTCACTTCTTTCATCCTGGTATAAAAAGGTGGGTAGTGTTCTGAATCTGTGGATAAGACAAGTCACAATGAATAGACTGACTACCTCGCAGAAATACGATCCACAGGTCTAGAACATTACCAGAATTGAGAAATTGAGGATGATTTGATAGGATGTCAGTGCCATCGGTTAATAGTAAAGGAAAAACCCCCATTTCTCATGAGTCAAAATCCCAATTCTTCCTCGCGACCACTGCAGCCGCTGCCGGTTCCCTCCATGCTGATACCTGCCTCAGAGTTAATCACGGAAATCAGCACGGGGACAACTGAAGAAATTACGCAACAAGTGGCGATACCGACCAAAACCACCCAGAATATGCTGCAAAATGGTCAAATTACTGCCCCACGTCCTCCTCAAAATCGCGCTCCCAGTCAGGCTGCTTCCCCCCAAACCCCACCCCGGCCTGGTCGCACTCCCAATCAACCCACCTTAGAACATTTGATCCGGATGGCCTTTGAGCGGGGTTATTCGGACGTTCACCTGGGGGTTGGAGAAAAACCCCGGATGCGGGATCGTGGTCAAATGATTATTCTCGACTATCCTGAAATTGACATCAACACTTTTTATAGTTGGTTACGGGAAATCCTCGGGGAAGAAGAAATCCTTCGCTTTAAAAAAGACCTAGAATTTGACGGTGCAACTCAGTACGAATTCGCAAGGGTGCGGATTAATATCTTTGAAAGTCTGCGCGGACCTGGGATGGTTTTGCGTCTAATTCCCATGAGAATACTCACTATGGAACAATTGGGTTTACCGATGGTGTTCCGGGATATGTGCGATAGGCAGAAGGGATTGATTTTAATCACCGGTCCAACGGGTTCAGGGAAATCCACCACCCTAGCAGCCATGATCGATTACATCAATAAAGAACACGCCAAACATATTATCACCATCGAAGACCCGATCGAATTTGTCCATCAAAGTCGTCGCAGTTTGATCACACAACGGGAAGTGGGAATACACACCCATGAGTTTGATAATGCCCTAAAAGCCTCTTTGCGGGAAGACCCAGATATTATTCTGGTGGGGGAGATGCGGGACAAATCCACCGTTAATACTGCCCTGAAAGCTGCCCAAACCGGTCACTTAGTTATGGGAACCCTGCACACCAACAGCGCCGTTAAAACCCTGGAGCGGATTTTAACTCTTTATACCGCCGAGGAACAAGAATCGCTGCGGCTGGCGATCGCAGAATCCTTGGTTTGTATTATTTCCCAGGGTTTATGTCGTACCACCGACGGTAAACGGACTGCTTTTCACGATATTCTAGTCAACACAGAAACCGTCAAAGATTACATTTGCAGCGGCAAAAATGACGAAATTCTCGAATTAATGAAAGATGGCGAATATGATGGCATGATTACCACTAATCAATCTCTATTTAACCTCTATCAAGAGGGACGAATTACCGATGAGGTCGCCTTGGCAATGTCCCCAGTGCCCAATGAACTGGCGATGATGCTGCGGGGTAGAATCTAGAAAAACCCTGAAGGAAATTCTTGAGGGGTCAAGGGTTTAGTAGGCTAGAAAAATAGAAGCCCCTATTGACTCTCTACGGGAACCCCTCAAGTGACGACTTCTGCGATTGTGTTGCCCGATATTTTTAAAGGCATCGCCCTGTTTACCCCCGGGGGCGACCTGATCTACTGTATCGATCCTGATAAACAAACTCATTGGCATCTGAATCTTTGCGCTGCTCTCCAGTCCGCTTTAGGGTTGCCAGAACCACCCCATTTTTTAGTTCCTAGTTTTACTGCTACCATCGATCGCTGGCGAGATCCCTACAGTCACCGTATCCATACTAGAGCCGAAGTCTATCCCCTTGTCCGTCGCTATCAGCCTTTATTAAATGCTATTTTCGCCACGGATGATCGAGCTTGGTTTACTGTACCTTGGCAGGAACAATCCTCTAATCCCACTATCTTAGAAACCTATCGTCAGCAGTTTCCCCAACTTTGGCAATGCCACGATCTGATTCTCCGTTATCAGGGGCGCCCCCCAACGACTTCGGGGATTAGTGCTGACTCTGACTACACTAACCCCAGTCCCAAGGGTTATGTTTTGCGGTTATTTGTCTCCGGTAATAATGCCAATACTAAGCACACCCTAGAATCGATCCATCAGCTTCTAGAACGAGAATTACACCATCCCTATACCCTGAAAGTGATCGATATCTCTAAGCATCCAGAACAAGCAGAATCCAATCATGTCTCTGCTATTCCCACTTTAGTCCGGGTTTGGCCGCAACCGGTGAAACGCATCATCGGCGAATTTGAGGATTTACCGCGAGTATTACAGATTATCGCCACCGCTTAGGGTTTAAAGACTTCTGACTCGATTCCTCGCCACCATTCGCCCAATTTCATTAAGTCTTGCTGAATATCATTCAATTCTTGGATATATTCCTGTTGGGAAAGACTGGCGCGACGTTCTTGCAGTTTTTTGAGACGTAATTGCACCAACAGCCAAGGCTTGGAAATACCGTTAGTTTCTTCAATATAGCGAGCGATATCTTGACTATCCATAGTTTTCTACTGTTATTATCCCATATTTTGTCAAATTAACCCGAGACTCCTTTTTTTACTTGCAGAAGATTATGTTTGATTTTAGCCACTATTACCCCTACGCCGAATTAGTTTCTTTCCTGAAAAACCTAGCTTCATCCTATCCTAATTTAATTAGCCTCACCTCGATCGGTAAAAGCTACGAAAATCGAGATATCTGGTTAACTACCCTAACAAATCAAGCCACAGGCCCCTATTTAGAAAAACCTGCCTATTGGATCGATGCTAACACCCATGCGGGGGAAGTAACAGGCTCTGCCGTCGCTCTCTACACTATCGCTCATCTTTTGCGCCAGTACGGTCATAATTCCCAAATTACCAGACTTCTTGACCATTACACTGTCTATATTTTGCCGCGATTAGCCGTGGATGGAGCGGAAAAATATCTCACCACTCCCTATCTGTTACGATCGAGCATTCGCCCCTATCCCCACAGGGATGAGAAACCAGGGCTATATCCTGAAGATATTAACGGCGATGGTTTAATCTTACAAATGCGCCAAAAAGATACCTGTGGCGCTTGGAAAATTTCTGAACAAGATCCTCGCATTATGGTGCGTCGCGAACCGGAGGAATTTGAAGGAACTTTTTACACTTTGCTCACCGAAGGTTTAATCCGCGATTACGACGGCTATAATTTTACCACTTCCCCCACCCTAGAAGGTTTAGATTTTAACCGCAATTATCCCGTTTATTGGGTTCCTGAAGGGGAACAACAGGGGGCTGGAGATTTTCCTTTTTCCGAGCCAGAAACCCGTGCAGAAGCCGAATTTTGGGCAAATAACACCAATATTAATGGCTTCGTTACCTATCATACCTATTCGGCAGTCATGTTGCGTCCCTATAGCGCCCATCCGGATGAATATTTCCCCGTGGAAGACTTAGAAATGTATAAATATATTGCTGATAAGGGAAAAGCAATGACTGGTTATGAATGCGTTTCTGTCTATCACGGTTTTCGTGATCATCCCAAAGAAGTGACTAACGGTGCCATGGATGATTATGGTTACGATCATTTTGGTTGGTATGGTTTTACGGTGGAGTTATGGGATGCACCCACCCAAGCAGCAGTGAAAAAAGATGATTTTATTCAATGGTTTCGCTGGCATCCTTTTGAAGATGAATTGAAATTACAGCATTGGAATGATGAGAATTTAGCGGGAAAGGGTTTTATTAATTGGCAAAGTTTTGATCACCCCCAATTGGGAGAGGTGGAAATTGGCGGTTGGGACTTTAAAAATGTCTGGCAAAATGCCCCAGAAAAGTATTTACCGGATTTATGTGAGAAACAATGTCAGTTTACTATTGCCCATGCTTTAATGTCACCTCTTTTAGCTATCTCTCGTCTTGATCTTAAGTCGGAGGGCAATGGTATTTATCATCTGGTTTTACAGTTGGAAAATCAGGGATTTTTACCCACTTATACCAGTAAAAAGGCACTGGAAAGAAAGATCGTTCGTCCCATTCAAGTCAAGTTAAATTTAGCCGATGACGTGAGTTTAATAGTAGGAAAATTAGAGCAGGAAATCGGTCACTTAGAAGGGCGATCAAATAAAGTATATAGTAGTCTTGCTCACGGTTTAGATTATCGCTGTACGGTGGAATGGGTGATTAAGGGAGTTTCTGGTCAAGAAATTGAGATTATCGCTATAGCTGAAAGAGCCGGAACAGTCAGACAAAAAGTGATTTTATAGAGCTATTTTGTTCGATAAAATTGTTAAATAAGTCTCGTTAGATTCCGTGGGTAAAACTCGTAGTTTTTGGCTGCGAAGATCTGGTTCTAATCCCAAAGCTTCTAAAGGAATTACTCCTAATAAATTGTTTTGACCTCCGGGTAATTCCAAACATTCAAAAGTCCCTTCTCGTCCCGCAATAATCAAGGTAGCATCGCGAAAAATTCTCGCTTTTCCTATCCCTTTAGCCGTAGCCACATCTACTTCTTTTAAAAGCTGTAAACCCAAGCGGGAGATTACTTCTGGCACCAGACAAACAGTAGTTGCTCCCGTATCCACCAAGACATTTTCTAGGGTAAGAGAGCGAATTTGATCGGGAGAGATCACAGCCGCTGCTGCTAAAATTTGATCGGCGCGATTGATAACTGTAATAGTAGTGTAGATTTTGCCCATATCTTCTGTAATAATTGCTGGATCAACCATAATACTAACCTCAATTCTCCCCCTAAATTATACCAGAATAACTGCCAACAACAATGTTTAGTAATTTTAATCATTAATCCGGCCATCGGGCATAATTGCACCGCGGAAGTTAACTCCCATCAGATTAGCGCTCATTAACTCAGCACCAGTTAGATTAGCATTACTTAAATCAGCACCAGTCAGATTTGCTCTAGCAAAAAAAGCATCGATTAAATCCGCTTCGCTGAAATTAACTCCTGAAAGATTAGCCCTTCTTAAGTCAGCATGATTCATTCTTCCCGCTTGAAAATTAGCTTGACTAAGATTAGCTCGTTCGAATTTTATTTGAGTCATAATTGCACTATGGAAATTTGCACCCATTGCTTCCGTATCGCTCATTTTTGCTCGCATTAAGTTGGCTCCCTCTAGGTTTGCCCCCACTAAATGCGCCCCGATTAAATTAGCATCAGTGAGTACAGCATCTTGGAGATTAGCATTAGTTAAATCTGCTTTTCTAAGGTCAACATTGCATAAATTAGTACCCTTTAAATTTGCTCCTACTAGATTAGCTCGCACCAGATTAACCCCTTTCATATTAGCCCCTTGCAGGTCGGTGCGATAGAGATTAGCCGCTTGTAAATTAGTGTTATAGTTTTTCTTTTCCTGACGCATATTTGTACCCCGCAAACAAGCACCAGTGAGGTTAGCACCACTTAAATTAGCCCCCCGTAAATCTGCGCCGATTAAGTTAGCGTCAAGTAAAGTAGCTAGGGTTATATCGGTATCACGAAGATTAGCCTTTTGTAGCATTGCTCCGTGTAAATTAGCACTGCGTAAATCTGCCCCATTTAAGTCAACTTGGTTGAGACTAGCACCGCTTAAATTAGCTCCTACAAGATTAGCTTGAGCTAGATTAGCCCGGTTAAGATAGGTAAAGAGAAGATTGGCTCCGTGCAGATCCGCTTCATTTAAAACAATGCCAATTAAATCAGCACCAACTAAATTAACTTCTGGTAATTTTGAGCCACTAAACTGAGTTTCTCCCGCAGCATAACGTGCAATTAATTCGGTGGGTTTCATAGGTAGAATATCCAGATAAATTTGGGTAAAAAATTAGAGAATTCTTTGTAAAGCTTGCACCAGAATACTGGCAGTTTGAACGTTAGCATCCCTATCCATTTGGCTGTTGGCAATATTATATAGTTGAACTTCGATATCCTTAAGGGATTTCCCACTTTGGATGAGTTGTTGTAGTAAATCTTCTAGGGTATAACCTCGCAGAGTTGACCAATCTTGATCGCTCCGCTCCCAAGGATGAAATAGGAGCGAGAAAATCAATATTTTGGCTCGTAATGGATTAGTATACTGGAAAATTTCTAAACGAATTTTAAAGGGGTCGTAGGCGGGAATTTGTGGAGAATTACTGGGGTTGTTATTTGAGGAAGCTGGCTCGGCAAAGGGCAATTCCATGGCTAATTGCGGTTCTTTTAAATCGATAATCGAAGAGGAAAAATCCACAGGTTCACTTCTAGAGGGAGATAAAGATGTGGTTTTAGCCGCATAATTGCAATCATTATTTAGATGAACCATTTGACTGTTCAAGATTTGACTTTTTGACTCATTATCCTGTTCTTCGTCATCGTTATCAGTATCGTAGAGAGGCTCTAGCTGGGTAAGAATAATATTGGCTAGGGCTAGGTAGAGAGCTTTTTTATTAATATTTTCGGCAACTCGGTTGACAGTTTGTTGCAAGCTTAGGAAATTAGGATTGTTTTGCTGAAGTTCTAAAATAATATTTTTTAAGCCATAATTATTAATCACCGCTTGATCGGTTTCCCAATGATTTTTACAGGCGGCAAACATTAATTTTTTAATTCTCGCCGTCTCTCGATGATTTTCTAGGCTACTAACCACCTGTCTTAATAAATTATTAACGGACGCAAAACTAGGGTTAACTCCCGGTTCTACCGGTAATAATTGAGTGTTGTAGGCGGTAGCAATATTACTATATAATTTACTGATTTGCTTAATAATAACTGGGGCTACGCCCGCATAAACTTCAGGACGACTTAGGTTTTTAACTAATTTATAAACAGAAAAAGTTAATTGTTCTTTACTGGTTTTGAGCTGCACTAACTCGTTCACCAGGTCTTCCATCGCCACACTGTTTAAAATATTAGGATCATTTTCCCAATATTTTTTACAGATACAAAAGATTAATTTTTTGATCCGTAATTTTTCTTCGTGGCTGTCGAGATAGCGAACTACGTCATTAAAAACGTCGATGGATAATTGCATAGTAACCTTTGATCAGAGAAGGGAGCCAGCCCTCGCACGCCTCTACTATAGCGCCATGCTATTGGCCTCTTGCGGGTCAGCTTGCCAGAACATATAAGTCATCTCCAGCTTTTAGTGCCTGAAGATATCCTAGCCTAAAAGCGTAGCACTATTGAGTTGGGGTTGCCGGATCTGGTCTATCTTCCCTAAGAGTACCCAGCCTAATTCCTCAAATTAGCAAACGATGATTTTTTCGTCTTTCTCGTTTTTAGTACAAATGTCTGAGTAAAATCGGAGTAAAGTCTTTAAGTTTAGGCGATCGATGCCCGATCGGGTTAGAGTAATCAGGGAGAAACTGATTTATCGAGGGGCCATATCATCCTATGCTAGAACTCTACCAATTTGAATTATCTGCCTATTGTGAGAAAGTCCGTCTCATCCTCGACTATAAAGGACTTGCCTATAAAAAAAGGGACGTGGTGCCAGGGGTGGGACAATTGGAATTATTCCGTCTTTCTGGACAGCGACAGGTTCCCGTCCTCAAGGATGGTGATACCTATATCGCTGACTCGACGGAGATTGCTTTTTATCTCGATCGCAAGTATCCTGAAAAACCAATTATCCCTACAGATCCCCTCCAACGGGGTCAATGTTTATTAATCGAAGAATGGGCCGATGAATCCCTGGGATTAAAAGGAAGAACCGCTTTTCTCGGCGCTTTTGCCCAAAATCAAAACTTTCGTACCGCTTTTTTACCCCGGGAAACTCCCGATTTTATGCGCTTGTTGCTGGGTTCCTTGCCGGGGGAATTAATTGATATTTTTGGGACAGGTGTAGGTCTGGGAAAAGATGCTATCAATACGGCTAAAAAAGGGCTACAACAGGATTTAGAGGCTTTGAACCTCATTTTAACCAATCGTCCCTATTTAGTCGGGGATCAGCCCAGTTTAGCCGATTTAGCCGTGGCGGGATTAAGTGTACTGCTTCAGTTTCCCCCGGGTTCCTATCTCAACTTACCCCCGGAATTGCAAGGCAAGGGGATTCCGGGGTTAGCCGATAATAGCGCCTACGAAGGCTTTTTTGCTTGGCGCGATCGTCTTTATCGTCAATACCGTCAAACTATCACCCCTGGTAGTTCCACCCCTCCCATCGATTCCCCCAACTCCATCCAGATTGAATAGCAGCGCTTGACTAGGGTGGTGGGGTATGGGGTGTGGGGTGTAGGGTGTGGGGTGTGGGGTGTAGGGTGTAGTGCGATTCGTTGGCTAGAAACTAGACAGTAAGACGTTTAGAGGATTAGCCGCTTGGTAAATGTAGTACCTTGATAACTTTATAACCTTACAGGTGCGGGTTAGT
>SFCA01000168.1:0-25752 GCA_007095475.1 Microcystis aeruginosa Ma_QC_C_20070703_M131
TTGAGTTAAAAGTTAAACTTCAAGTTTTCATTCAGGACGAATGTACTGATTAACTAATTTTTTGGGGAAAATTAGTTAACCCATCATTATAACATATAATTAATTTGCAAGAGTTCTAAAAAATCGGAATGGGAGAATTCCGGGATCATCTCGCCAAATATTTGAGTTCTACTACTCCCATCGCCGTCACTTGCCAGGGTCAGACGGTGGGTTATTTCTTACCGGCACGACCGGAGCCATCGGAAGCGGAGATCGATGGGTTAAAACGCGCCGCCGAGAGGTTGGATGCGCTTTTACGCGAACAGGGACTTTCTGAAGATGCGCTCGTTCGCGAATTCCGTCAACTCCGGGAAGGCGAGCGTTAGGCTTTCTGCTATGACGAAAAGAATCGTTCTGGATGCCAATATTCTCATCCGTGCCGTGTTGGGGTTAATCTCAGACTGGCCAGATAGAGCTTGCTGAATAAATCTAAAAACTCTGTTGGATTGCAGAGAATGACATTTGAGGGAATGAAACGACCCTACCCCACACCCCGCCCCCACAAAAAACTTTTTGCCGCAAACCCTGAGGGCGAATGCAATTCGCCCCTACAATCCTATTATTACACCAATGGTAGGGGCGCATCGTGGTCAGTGAGTTTATCGAACTGCGTGCGCCCAAAATGTCCTATAGATATTTCGACCAAATTGAGATGCACCCAAATTATCCCTATTCTTCTTCCTTCCACACAAAAACTGGAAGAGCCATCTATTTCACCTATGATAAAACTAACTGGTAGCGACTCCGATAATTTTATGAAAATCACTGTTGATATTCCCGACGAAATCGCCCAGAGATTAGGTCAAACAGGCGATAATTTGGCTCATAAACTGCTGGAAATGGTTATTGCTGATGCTTACCGTGCCGGTATCTTGAGTACGGCCGAAGTTGGACGCATCCTTCAATTACCTTCTCGGTTAGAAACTCATGCCTTTTTAAAGCGGATGGGAGTCGATCTGAATTATGATGAAACTGAACTAGAACGCGATTTGCAAACTCTCAAAGAACTCAGAGCGAAATGATAGTTGTTTCTGACACTTCTCCGATTTGCTACCTGCTCTTAATTGACCAAATTATGATCCTACAAGAACTGTATGTTCAGTTTTTCTACTGCCATCTGCTACAGTCAACAGTTGTGACAGATGGTGAATTCTTTCCTTTTTCCTCTATGTACTTATTTAGTCTTTTTTTGAACTCCTCGTCGAATATTGCCTCTTTCCAAAAACACGCAGATATAATTTGTTGTGGATTTAGGTTTTTAGCTCTTGTAAAGTCAGCTTCTTTGATATTAGCTTGATCGAAAACGGCCCGTTTAACATCCGCTTCTTGAAGTTGCGCTCTGCTGAGGTTAGTGTTCGCAAAGACAACCCCTATAAGTTCAGATCTCTGAAGCTTAGCTCCTTCAAGATTCGCTTCCTTGACTAATGCTCTTATGAGAGATGCACGATATAGATCGGCTTCTTTCAAATTAATCTCGTTCAAATAAGCTCCATATCTGTTTTGGTCTTTTTTTGACAAATCTAGATACTCTAATGACTGTCCATATTTATTAAGTTTTTCAAGGGCAATCCACTTGGTTTTACGTATATTATCTTGTGATTCTACTACCTTCCAAGCTTCTTCAATTTCCTGATTTTTGTTAGGGAGTACACTCCAAATCAAGGAAGCAACAGAAAAGACTATTGTTATGTTGCCGATTTGCTGAATGATCTTGAATATGTCCATTTCATTCAGCCTTACAGCCACCCATTCGATCCCTTTTTCAAGATATGCCCAGGGAGCGGTGTACCAGCAACCGAGCCATTTATCCTCTTTCTTTTTCGCCTGATATATATTGAATAACTTAGTATAGGCTTCATTTCCTATCTTGCTTTTTTTTGAGAGGCTCTCAAGTATATATTGTTTGTTTAGAGGGTCTTTAATGGCATCAATTTCAGCGAATTCTTTGATTAAATAGTCTAATTCTTGAATTAAATCATCAAAACTCATTTATAAATACCCCCTATTAAGTTTTAGTGGCGAAGGATAGGAACTAATGCCGTTAGCCTTATCTCTAATTTTTCGCTTACCACTGTCACTAATATAACCTAGATCGGGCTAGGTTGAGCTAATTTTTTTATCACGAAAGCTCGGCCCCCTGAGCCTGTTGCAGCTGTTCCTAAGCATCCTCCCCCACCTCACGCACATATTCCTTTGCCTTTGCTAAGTATTCCTCCCGTCCGTATAGTTTGGGGATGGTTTCGCGCATCCGGAATACTCGATCGCTCTGGCTGAGGATGCATCTTATCCTATCAAAGCCAGCAATTCCAAACTCAGAAGGATTTTACACCGTTTCAGCGCTCACCCAGATTATCAAGAATTGTCAAGTCCTCTTGGTATTTGTCCTCCACCCTTTAACTTCAGTTCCGGGCTATTGCCAGCTTTCTTCTCTGGCATTGGTGTGAATTAGCCGCTAAAATCTGTTAGACAGGTAACTTTGAGAGTTGAGCGGCAACTGGTACAATAGTGCGAACGCTTACGGAAACCAGACTCTTACACAAACACAGCATGAAACAACTCCTCAATTGCCTCAATCCGCTGACAGTGGCCAGTGTAGCCACTATCGCCTTGGCTTACCCTAGCATCGCTCAAGTTAATCTGTCTGTTTATCCCTATCCCTCCTCGTCGAAGGAATCCATCGAATTATACGTTCCCCCGCCAGAAAACAATAACACCGATAATACCTGTACTCAATTGATTGGGGCAAATATCGATAAAGTTATTAGTCAAGCTCCCAATCAGTGGGGTATATTAATCGAATCTATCGATCGCCAAACAGTTATGTATAGTCACAACGCCGATCGCTATTTTATCCCTGCTTCTAATACAAAGTTATTTACCACGGCTGCCGCTTTACAAGTGATGAACCCGGAAACGACGATTCAGAAGAAATCCCTGCGCGATTGGGTTAATATCACTAATCAGAGAAGTAATAATTTCTACGCTGACACTCTTTTTCGCTTTATCGGCGGTGCTAAAAATGTTACTGCCATTTTGGCACAATTGGGCATCAATCCCAGTGGTTTTCGTTTAGCCGATGGTTCGGGATTATCCCGCCATAATACCGCTACTCCCCGCTCGATCGTGGAAATTTTGCGGGTGATGTATTATTCTCCTAATCGAGACACTTTCTATGCTTCCTTACCGGTAGCGGGAATTAGTGGCACCCTGAGAAACCGAATGCGTCAGACGGCCGCTACTGGCACAGTTTACGCTAAAACCGGCACTCTTACCGGTGTCCGGGCCCTATCGGGTTATCTAGAAAACCCCCACCAAGGACCGATGTTATTTAGCATTATCGTTAATAATCAACGGGTTTCCGGACAGTCCCTGGTGAAAGCGATCGATACTATTGTCCTACAGATGACCCAATCTCGTTCCTGTCAAGCTCAGTAGACATCTGGTAAAAATCCCCCTGTCTCCCGACTCCTAACTCCTGAATTCTTCCTCTATGCAAGGGGTCTAATCCCGAGGCTATTCTCGCGAGTCAATCCGATGCTTTTTTGCGGAACTGATGGCCAAATTCCCTCAACCCGAGATGGGGTTAATAATAGCCATAATCTGCTTCGGTTTGGGTTTGGGTTTGGGGGGAGAGATATTCAAAATTAGAGGGATCTCGCAGAAAACGAAATATTTCTTCTTCGAGACGATGAATTAGATAGGGTTCTATGGAACTAGAATGGCGTAAACAGGCTAAATAGCCTTCTACATATAGCCGGATCTCATCAAAACGCGAGCCACGGTGCCAAAGATCCACCATGTCATCGGTTAGTCTTTGATAGTAACGAATAGATTGGGTATCTTGGAGCATGGGCAGTAGAACAAAAAAGAGAGAGTGGGGGTAAGTGTGTATGGATAATCGTAGGGAGAATTGCCATTCTCGGTTCCCGATACCTCTATTGTACTCACCAAATTGGCAAAACACAGACAAGAGAATTTTCAGTGATCAGTAAAGGGTGTGGGGTGTGGGGTGTGGGGAGAACAAAGCTGCCTTTTGCCTCCTGCCTTTTGCCTTTTGCCTTTTGCCCTCTGCCTTCGTATAGATTATTCGTGGTTTCTTTGTCTTTTTGCCCGTTCAATTTCCGCTTGTAGTTCTGCTATTTGTCGCTGCAATCTTTCGCTTTCGCTATCATGAGCATCAACATTAATTGAGCTTTTAACCCCTGTTTTGGCATAGTTTCCCCGGCGAATTTGACGATAGGATTCCGAGTTAAACCATTCCTGTAGATAATGCACTCTTTCCACGGAAAAAGGATGGGTTAAAAAGGAACCATTACCGCCATTATAAATGAGAAATTTATAAATCTGGTTTAAGTTATCTTGGTCTAATTGTCGGTAGGCTTCCCCTTGGCGAATAAATTCTTCTAAGTTGCATTCATGCAGGTATTTTTGACTTCCTCCTGCACATTTCATTAAAGTTCTCAGGACTAAATTTAAATCATCGCTAACTAATAAAGCGGCTCGGTCTGCTGATAATTCGGCTTTTCTGCGCCATTCATAAAAGGCATAAACTAGACCGGTAGTAATGGCTTTTCCTAGTCCTAAGGTGATGCCCCCAAGTAAATTAGCCGCCCCCATCACCCAAAAAGACATTTGAATTAAAATACTATGATCGCATTTTAAATGACCTAATTCGTGGGCAAGAATTACCCTAATTTCTTCTTCATCTAAGAGGTCTAAAAGGGCAGTATTAAAGACAATGTAGGGATGTTCCGAACCTAAAGAATAGGCATTCGCTGAAGGGTTTTGACTGACATAAAGATTCGGTTCTGGGGACATATCTAAATCCCGCAGACATTGGCGATATATACCGTATAAAGTGGCGTATTGACGCGGGCCGACTTTTAGATCATTGCCCATTAATAAAATTTGCTGGGGACGTTCATAGAGATATTCGGAAAAACTTTTCGCTAATAAATCAAACCCCGGAACTGATCTTAAGGCCTGTTCAGCTTGCTGATCTAGGGGATGTTTAAAAGCTTGACTGGAGATATCAGGATAAGTTGGCATATTTTTTCAAGAAGAAAGGAGTCGTTAATTAGAAATAAACGGGTATTAATTGCCAAGTTTTTGAGTTTTTCTTGCCAAATTTTTCGAGAGAAATGAGGGGGTTATAGTCGGGAAATACTTCTAGAAAAATCCGACTTTCTCAATAGGTTTTTAATTCTGCAAAATTGCGGATTCCAAAGTTGATTTGATTTCAGTGACATAAAATATACTTGTGGGATAAATGAGCTTTTTTCTTGTTAACTATCTTTAGCAATAATTCCTAAATTTGATAACAAAGCTTGCAGGTTAGTTTGCACGGTAGCGGGTTGGTACCTCTTAATAGTTTCTAGGGAATTATCGGCGAGTTTTTGCCACAATCCCCTATTGTCATAGAGTTCGATCACCGCTTGGGCAAATTCCTCGGCAGTATCGGCAATTAAAACATCTTGGTGGTCAATTAATCCCATACCTTCGGCACCAATTTTTGTGGTAATAGTGGGTAATCCTAGGGAAAGACTTTGACCTATTTTACCCTTCATTCCCGCACCAAATCGCAGGGGAGCAACAAAAATCAGACTCTTTTGAAAATAGGGTTCTACTTCGGGAACATAACCGGTAACAACTACTTTATCACTGGCTAATTCCTTAACTTCATCCTTGAGGTTACTTCCCAATAAATTAACGGTAATATCGGGACGGGATGCCCAAACTAAGGGCATAATTTCTAAACATAACCACTTAACGGCATCAATATTAGGAGGGTGATTGTAGCTACCAATAAATACTAAACCGGCTCGCTGATCAAAGGCAACTTTTTCTGACAGGGAAATTTCTTCATGGATATTGGGGATTACCCAAACATTTTTCACTCCTAAAGAGGATAATACCTGCTTTTCGTCTTCGGTTACTACTACGGTTGCTTCCGCTTGGTTAGCATAGTTTAACTCTAATTTCTGATAGGTTTGCCAACTCCAGCTAGTATTTTGATAACTGGGATCGAGATAGTCTTTTTGTCGTTTTAAACGTAGAAAATGCAGGTCAATTGTATCATAAATAATTGGTGCTTTTGTTTTTAAGCGAATTAAATCCATATACTTATCACACAATTCGGGCCGACACAACCAAACTCCATCTATCAGGGGTAAATATTTGATTAATTTTTCTTCTAGATTATATCTTTGCGGTGTGCCATAAATAACTTCAATTCCCAGCTGTTGCAGCACGGAAGTATAGGGTTGTTCAGGATAGCCATTATCGGGAAAGAAAATCACTGAATAGCCTAAATTGAGCAGTAGCTTAAGAATATTTAATAAACGCACACAGCCGGATTCTCGATCGTATAGTGGAACGTAGGAATCAATGACTAAAATTGTCGGTTTTCCTTGTAAACGTCGGGCAGCTTTCGGTACATTATTAGCATCGTTATCTAGGTGTTTAGTTAATACCTTTGACCATTTTTCTCGAAACTTAGTTTGATTAATAACTTGATATTGTTTGATCCCACTGGAAAGGTCTGTTCCCGAGGTGATTCCTTCGTAGTGGATGACGTTAGATTGGGGTTGATAGAGGACTTGATAACCCAATTCTCGGAGGGCAAAACATAAGTCTGTATCTTCGTAATATGCGGGGATAAAGTCTTGACAAAAACCACCTAATTGCTTAAATAAATCCGTAGGAACTAATAAACTTGCTCCCGAACAATAGTCCACGGGACGCACATAATTATATTCCGGTTCCTCGGGACTATCTAAGCGTCCATAATTCCAACCATCGGCAGAATTCCAGATAATTCCCCCCGCTTCTTGTTGCTTACTATTAGCATAAATTAACTTGGAACCCACCGCACCAACTTGGGGATTATTGATAATTAATTTCAATAAACTTTCTAGACAATTTTCCAGAATTCTAGTGTCGTTATTGAGAAAATATAGGTATTGACCTTTTGCTTGACTAGCTCCATAATTACAGGAACGAATAAAACCAGAGTTTTCTGCATTAGTTAATACTTTAATTCCTTTAACTAAAGTAGCTAATTGTTCTAAGGTGTCATCGCTGGAAGCATCATTAACGATAATTATTTCATAAGCTAAATCGGAACTTAAGTTAACACTCAAGGATTCCAAACAGTTAAAGGTGTAGGCAAATTGGTTATAAACAGGAATAACAATCGAGACTAAAGGAGCATCGCTACCGGCAATTTCTATGGGTCGCGGTTCAGCTAGTTTAGCACTTTCGATCACCTGTTCTTCAAATTCAGAGGAACCCTTTCCTGTGAGAATTTTAATAATTTTTCGTTTCGTCTTTTTGAGTGCTGGTTTCCATCCTTCCTCTTGGAGACTAAAAACAAATTTTTTGAGCAGTTTTTTGACTTTAAAAATAATCATTGTTGTCGTAATTCCCTTGGTTAACTGATAGATAAGATTAAATTGGCTGATAAACAATAATCTAAAATAATATCATCTAATTGTATTTTTGACAACAGCATCAATTTAATTACCTCTTATTAAAAACGCTTTAAATATAAATAATTAATGTATTTTTTATCAAATAATCAATAGTGATTATACTAAACCTAAGCTAATTTGAATCGCTCGATCTATCTGCTGCCTTTCTTCTGTGGAGATGCCACCAATCTTTCTAATTAATCTTTGTTTATCAATAGAACGGATTTGATTTAAAAGCACTACCGAGTCATTCTTTAGTCCTCCTGCTGAAGCTTTAATTAATACTTCTGTCGGATACAATGGGTCTTGAAATTTGCTTGTTATGCCCGCAACAATAACAATGGGACTATACCGATTTGCTAAATCATTTTGTATGATTAAAGCAGGGCGTGTTTTTTGAATTTCTGAGCCGACAGTTGGATCAAAATTAACTAAATATATATCTCCTCTGTGCGGATAAATCTCAGTTACTACCATAGTTCTTCCTCTAGAGAAAACCAATCTTGTGCTAAATTTAAATCTCTTTCTGCTCTAACAATAGCTCCTTCCTTTAATTGTTGCTTGAGGTAGTTTCTCTGTTGTTCCATAATATATAATTTAATCGCTTCATTAATTAAATTATTATATTCTTTTTCAGGATAATCACTACTTGCCAACCATCGATCGAGAAGTTGCATGGTATCTTCAGGGAGAGTTATCTGAAGTTGTCTGGCCATTTTGTCTTTCCTAGCTATATCTAGACAATAACAATTATAAACCCCTAGAGCGATTTTAGTTGCTGTCGGGATAAATTCTCGGGGCTGCGGCGATTAATTTTTGGGTGTAGGGGTGTTGGGGATGGCTAAAAATCTGTTCAGTGTCACCCATTTCAACTATTTTACCCGCAGTCATCACCGCAATTCGATCGCAGAGGAATCTCGCTAACCAAAGATCATGAGTTATAAATAAATAAGTTAGATTAAATAACTTTTGTAACTCTAACATTAACTCTAAAACCTGTGTCTGGACACTAGCATCGAGCATACTAACCGGTTCATCACAAATAACTAATTCTGGACGGGTAATTAAAGCGCGAGCAATGGCTACCCTTTGCTGTTGTCCTCCCGATAACTCCCTAGGATAGCGTCGATAAAATTCCTCTACCGGTGTCAAACCGACTCGATCTAACATTTTTAAAACCTGTTCTTTAGCCGTTTCTAGATTAACTTTTTGATGGATAAAAAGCGGATCGGCGATACTTTCTCCCACCGTCATTAAAGGATTGAGACAAGCGAGGGGATCCTGAAAAATCATCTGCATTAAGCGCCGTTTTGGACGCATTTTTTCCGCCGACAAAGGGGTTAAATCTTCTCCTAAAAATTCCACTTTTCCCCCGGTGGGTTTAATTAACTGTAATAGGGTTCGCGATAGGGTACTTTTCCCACACCCCGACTCCCCAACTAAACCGAAGATTTCCCCTCGATACAGTTCAAAATTGACTTCATCCACCGCTTTAATAAATTTCTTTTCTTTCTTAAATAAACTATCTAAAAAGTTACCTTCTAGGGTATAATACTGTTTTAAATTATCCACCTTTAACACCGTCTCCTGACCTTGAATTGCTGTTGATTTTTCCTCCCGTACCTGTAGGTGTAAAGCAGCGGCTAAAAGAGAACGGGTGTAGGGGTGTTGAGGTGTATTAAAAACTGTTTTTACCGCTCCCGATTCGACAATTTTGCCCCCCTTCATCACCGCTAATCGATCGCAATATTCTCCCACCAGCGCTAAATCATGGGAAATTAACAATAATCCCATCTGTTCCTCGCTACATAAACGCTTTAATTCCCGCAGAATTTCCGCCGAAACTGTCACATCTAAACTGGTGGTGGGTTCATCGGCAATAATTAACTTAGGGTTTAATAACAAAGCTAAAGCAATGGCCACTCTTTGCCGCATTCCTCCGCTAAATTCGTGAGGATATTGAGACCAACGATTAGCGGGAATTTTTACTTTTTCTAGGACAGTACAAGCTTGACTTTTAGCTTGACGATAGGTTAAATTTCCCCGATGAGCTTGCAAAGTTTCCACACAATGATCGCCAATAGTCATCAGCGGATCCAGTCGCGTCATCGGATCTTGAAACACTAATCCCACCGCTTCCCCGCGAAACTTTTCTAACTGTTTGCTAGATAAAGATAAAAGCGATCGCCCTTCAAAGGTAATCTCACCTTCCACGTGAGTGCGATTGGGTAATAACCTTAAAATAGCCTTACCAATGGTCGATTTTCCACAACCAGATTCACCCACTAATCCCAGAGTTTCCCCTTTGCCTATACTAAAAGATACCCCATCGATCGCCCAAGAGGGAGAACTTAATTCGGTCGGGTAGGCAATTTTTAGGTCTTTAATTTCCAACATGAGGCGATCGGTAACGATAAAAGTTAGGACTTAGGGTCAAGTATGCCACACAAACGGCGATCGAGCATTTAATCACTAATCGACAACTGCCCCTAACAAAACCCGACAATAACCCTTTAAAGTCGCCACTCGCTCGCTAATTATCTGTAAACGCTTCTCCCGTCCTTGCCGCGCCGAGGCCAAAAATAACCAATCCGTCTCCAGCAATCGCCACGATCGATATAGTTCCGTCTGGACCGCGCGCCAACGATTAGCCACCTCTGGGCTGAAATTGTCATCATTTAGTGACAATATCTCCCCCTCTAGACAGGTTTGTAAAGCTTGAAAAGATTGTAACCCCGTGGAAGCATCCCCATCCAGAAGGGCAAGACTGAAATCCTCCAGTTTTCTTAACAAAGATTTGTAGGCTTGATGGTAATTTTTCGGTAGCATCCAATACAAAGCGCGTTAGAATTTGTTACATAAGATTAACGATTTGCCGTCACGGTTGCAAGTCCTCCTCCCGACCAGAGACAAAAACTTAAAAGAATCCCGCCCTTTTCGCCGATCGATCCGATTCCAGTGTTAGAGAGTTAAGCAATCTGGCATCGCTTCGGCCTAATAATTTGCTAGTTATCCCTCTCCACCACCCCTATTATCCCCCCCATCTAACCATGAACGCCATCACTGCCATCCAACCAGAAACCCTCACCGTCCTTCCCCGGGCCACGGAACCGAAAAAAGCGTTAGTTTTACCCGATTGGCTGAAAGAATGCCTAATTACCCACGAAAACGCCCCCCAGAATCCCGATAGCGATTTAATCTCTCGGGCCTTTAATTTCGCCCATAAACTCCACGAGGGCCAGTATCGCAAATCCGGGGAACCCTATATCGCCCATCCTATAGCTGTAGCGGGATTACTGCGAGATCTGGGGGGTGATGAGGCAATGATCGCGGCGGGATTCCTTCACGATGTGGTGGAAGATACGGAAGTCACCCCCGAAGAAATCGAGGATAGATTCGGTGTTGAGGTGCGTAATTTGGTGGAAGCGGTGACAAAACTCTCGAAATTCAACTTTTCTAGCAAAACTGAACGGCAAGCGGAGAATTTTCGCCGAATGTTCCTGGCGATGGCTCAAGATATCCGCGTCATCGTGGTAAAATTAGCCGATCGCCTGCACAATATGCAAACCCTCGAACACCTCACCCCGCAACAGCAGCAACGCATCGCCCTCGAAACTAGAGAAATCTTTGCTCCTCTGGCTAACCGTTTAGGGATTGGGCGATTTAAATGGGAATTAGAGGATTTATGCTTTAAATACCTCGAACCCGATGCTTATCGCACCGTACAGTTATTGGTATCGGAAAAACGCATCGATCGAGAGTCCCGCATCGAAACTGTTATTAACACATTGCGGGAAAAATTGCAAGAAATTGGCATAAAAGTTCTTGATTTACAAGGTCGCCCCAAACATCTCTACGGCATCTATCATAAAATGCACAATCAGGGCAAAGAATTCGAGCAGATTTATGATATCGCCGCCGTCCGCATTATCGTCGAAACTAAAGAGGAATGTTATCGTTGTTTAGCCATAGTTCACGACCAATTTACCCCGATTCCCAACCGTTTTAAAGACTATATCGGTTTACCAAAAGCTAACCGTTATCAATCCCTCCATACCACCGTTGTTGGTTTAAATGCCCGTCCCCTAGAAGTACAGATTCGCACCCTAGAAATGCACCATGTTGCTGAATACGGGATTGCAGCCCATTGGAAGTATAAAGAAACCGGTTCTAGTCACACAACTTTAACCGCTGAGGATGAAAAATTCGCTTGGCTGCGTAATCTTCTCGACTGGCAAAAAGACCTTAAAGATGGCCAAGAATACATGGATGGCCTAAAAAATAATTTCTTTGAAGAAGATATCTATGTTTTCACCCCCAAAGGTGATGTGGTGGCCCTGGCCCAAGGTGCAACACCAGTAGATTTTGCCTATCATATTCATAGCGAAGTAGGTAATCAGATGAAAGGGGCAAGGATTAATGGTAAATGGTCAGTTCTTGATGCTCCCTTGCAAAATGGTGATCTGGTGGAAATTCTCACCAGCAAGCATAGTCATCCTAGTTTAGATTGGTTAAATTTTGTCGTTACTCCTAGCGCCAGAAATCGCATCCGACAATGGTACAAAAAATCGCGCCGAGAAGAAAATATTAGCCGAGGTCGTGATTTATTAGAGAAAGAATTGGGTAAAACTGGCTTCGATGCCCTGCTGAAATCGGAACGAATGCAATCGGTGGCTAAACAGTGCAATTATGTGGCAGTAGATGATTTATTGGCGGCTTTGGGTTACGGCGAAGTTACCCTAAAAAATGTGGTTAATCGTCTGCAAGAAACAGTTAAAAATCAACAGGAAATTTTAACGGTCAAAAATCCGCCCGATGTCCTAACTGATTCCCAATTGATTCTACCACCTTCTCCCGTTCAAAGGGCTTTACCCGTTAGTAAATCACCGATCGCCGGTGTGGAGGGATTAGTCTATCGTTTGGCTGGTTGTTGTTGTCCTTTACCCGGAGAAAATATTACTGGTATAGTCGCCCATGCGGGGGAAGGTATTGTTATTCACCGTCAGGGCTGCTCGAATGTGGAAAAAGCCGAAGCTGAACGCCTAATTCCTGTTAGTTGGAACCCCATAGATGACCAGGGACGTTATCAAACTTATCCAGTAAATATTCAGATTGAAGTGATTGATCGCGTCGGGGTTTTAAAAGATATTCTCTCTCGTTTAAGTGACCAAAATATTAACGTTCGCAATGCCGGAGTTAAGACTAATTTCGGTAAACCCGCTTTAATTTCCCTGAAAATTGAAGTAAAAGACCTGCAACAATTTGAACGCTGTGTTAGTCAAATTAAGCTGATGAGCGATATTTTAAACGTTCGTCGCATCAGTCAGGTAAAAAGCGATCGAGAGTAGGGTGAACCTAAAATTCTTGCTCATATCCCCCAAACGCTGGAGTGCCTTAGCTGTTGAAGTGGGATGCTGACACTGACTAAAACCACGAGGGCAATATCGGCACTTTTTGTCACCGAACAACGTAGGATCGATAATTAATCTGAGCGCAAAAATCCTTATGTTATTATCCCTACTGTCAGTCATCAGTTTTCTGATTAGTTTTCTGGTGGTTGCCCTGATTAAACAACGTTTTAGTCAACAATTGTTAGATATTCCCAATGAGCGTAGCAGCCATAGTCAACCCACACCTAGGGGGGGTGGACTCGGTTTTGTCGTTGCTTTTGCTCTGACTGGCTGCCTCAGTTATTTTCTCCTTTCTCCTTCCCTACCTCTCATTCCCCTGTGGTTATCCCTGACTCCTTTAATTATTATCGGCCTTCTCGATGATCGTCGCGGTATTCCCTCTAGTATTCGCTATTTAGTGCAGTTATCCTCCGCTAGTGTTGCGGTTACTTTTTTTGGTGCTTTTCCCCAATCTTGGCTATTAGATTTGGGTTTTGTCGGCAAAATTTTGGCTGTCATTCTCACAATTATCGGCCTGACCGCGATCATTAATTTTTATAATTTTATGGATGGTCTCGATGGTTTGGTGGCTGGCTGTACGGCGGTACAATTAGGATTTCTCGCTCTCTATTTTCAGCAACCAATTTTATGGCTTTTAGTGGCAGCTTTAGGCGGTTTTCTCCTCTGGAATTGGTCGCCAGCGAAAATTTTTATGGGCGATGTGGGTAGCACCAGTCTAGGGGCAATTGTCGCTATGGTTTTACTTAATAACCAGGGCAATCAAAGTCAAGCTTGGTCAGCTTTAACTATCACTTTTCCTCTGATTGGTGATGCTATTTATACCCTTATTTGTCGATTATTAAAAAAGGAAAATATCTTCCAAGCTCACCGCAGTCACCTTTATCAAAGATTACAAAAATCAGGCTTGTCTCATCCACGAGTAGCAATTATTTATATGGGGGTAACTCTCCTGATTGCTATTAGTATTAACTACTTGGGAATACTAGGAGCATGGCTGAGTTTACCTCTGATTCTAGGATTAATTGTTCTTGGAGAAATTTATCTGAACAGGAAAGTTAGCGAGCATAATTTAGCGGTGACAAGAAAAGAATAATTTTTTATTGCTATAGACCTAGGGGTTATTAAAAGAGGGCGAATGCAATTCGCCCCTACAATAATCTTATTTCCCATTCATCAACGATTTTTATTCTGTGTATCCTGCGCTGCAGAGCAAAAATAGCTAGTTATATGTTCGCCGATTTGTTATGGTTATACCAAATCGGTTTTTAAATGGATTGTTCCCCCCACTTCCCACTCTCCTAGAAAGTCTTTTATTTCACTCAAAAACCGATGGTTTTAATCTGGCAAAAACAGAGCTATTTACCTATTATCCCTCCTAACCAAGAGAAAAGAAAAAATTAATATTTATCGGCTGGGGTTAGCTGATAGGATTAGGGAGATGACTATCATTCCAAAGTCAATGAGCGCAAGAACATTATTCGATAAAGTCTGGGACGCACACACGGTTAAGATTCTTCCCAGTGGACAGACACAATTATTTATCGGACTGCATCTAGTCCATGAAGTCACCAGTCCGCAAGCTTTTTCGATGCTAAGAGAAAGGGGTTTAAAAGTATTATTTCCAGGACGGACTATTGCCACCGTCGATCACATCGTCCCCACCGAAAATCAGGCGCGTCCTTTCCTTGACGATTTGGCCGAGGAAATGATCCGGGCGATCGAAACTAATGTTCAAACCAATCATATTCCTTTCTACGGCATCGGTTCCGGCAATCAGGGCATAGTTCATGTGATCGCTCCCGAACGGGGTCTAACCCAACCGGGGATGACGATCGCCTGTGGTGACTCCCACACCTCCACCCACGGCGCTTTTGGGGCGATCGCTTTTGGCATCGGCACTTCCCAAGTACGCGATGTTCTTGCTACCCAAACCCTATCCCTATCGAAATTAAAAGTGCGTCGAGTGGAGGTAAACGGCGATTTAAACCCCGGTGTCTATGCTAAAGATGTAATTCTCCATATTATCCGTCAATTAGGCGTTAAAGGCGGTGTTGGTTATGCCTACGAGTACGCTGGTAGCACAATTGAACGGATGTCCATGGAAGAAAGAATGACGATTTGTAACATGGCGATCGAAGGTGGGGCCCGATGTGGTTATATCAACCCTGATCAAATCACCTACGATTACCTCAAAGGTCGTGATTTTGCGCCTAAAGACTGGGAAAGTGCGGTTAATTGGTGGGAAAGCATTAAAAGCGATGCCGATGCGGTTTATGACGATGTGGTGGTCTTCGATGCCGGTGAAATCGAACCCACAGTTACTTGGGGGATTACTCCGGGCCAAGGAATCGGGGTTAACGAAGTCATTCCCACTCCCGAAAGTTTACCGGCAAGTGAAAGAGCGATCGCAGAGGAAGCCTATCAATACATGAAACTCACCCCCGGCACCCCGATTAAAGGCACAAAAATCGATGTCTGCTTCGTCGGTAGCTGTACTAACGGCCGGATCAGTGATCTGCGCGAAGCGGCCAAATTTGCCCAAGGTCATCGTGTGGCCCCCCATGTGAAAGCTTTTATCGTCCCCGGTTCCGAAAGAGTCAAAAAACAGGCGGAAGCAGAAGGATTAGACCAAATTTTCCTAGCATCGGGCTTTGAATGGCGCGAGGCGGGCTGTTCTATGTGTTTAGCCATGAATCCCGATAAATTGCAGGGAGATCAGATCAGCGCCTCCTCCTCCAATCGTAATTTTAAAGGTCGTCAAGGTTCCGCTTCCGGTCGCACTTTGTTGATGAGTCCGGCGATGGTGGTAGCGGCAGCAATTAAAGGGGAAGTCACCGATCCCAGGGAGTTGTTACAGTAGTTATCTCAAGGGTGAGATAGGAGGCAGGGGGGCAGGAGTCAGTATTCAGGAGATAGGAGATTGCTTTTATTTATTCTCCCTATCTCTCCCGTCTCCCTTCTCCCTTCTCTACAATAATTACTCGCAACCAGAAATACGTTGGTTCGTATCATACTTTCTGCTTTTTGTCAAAAAAACTTTTTTTTTGCAATAAAACTACACAAAAAAAAGATCATCGTTGTGGGTGAAATTGACTGATTTACCCGTCTTAATTAGGATCACCTTCTAGGTGTGGCAACGCTTTCAACCATTGCTGCCCAAAAAAGCACAGAACAACCCACTATGAAATTCTATCAAATCGCTGTTACCAGCATAACGTCGTTGTTAAATAAAAATCTTTCTCAATTAATTCTTAAGAATTTATAAATATTGCGGAATGTTAATTTAAATATTCTCAAGTTTTTGCAGTAAATCAATAATTTTTACTTATCTTTGTCCAACATTGGGTTAGAAGTCAGGAGTCAGGAGTCAGAAGTCAGGAGTCAGTAGTCAGGAGTCAGGAGTCAGGAGTCAGGAGTCAGGAGTCAGGAGTCAGGAGTCAGGAGTCAGTAGTCAGTAGTCAGTAGTCAGGAGATTATTTTTATTTATTCTTCCCACTTCCCGACTTCCCCACTCCCCCACCTCCCACACCCCACACCCCACACCCCACTTCCCACTCTATTTTAATTTGACTGCCATAATTGCCAAGCTTTAACGAGATTTCCCCCCATCAGGGCAGCCACTGCATTTAAAGTCTTAATTTCCTCACTATCGGGATTTAATTGTCTAGCTTGATCTAAGACTTTTTGGGCCGCTTGCGGTTGCCAATCGTAGAGATAAATAAAACCTTGATAAGCATAATGATAGGGATTATGGGGGTCAATTTTAATCATTTCCTCCGTGGCTTTTATTGCCCCTGCCACATCCTGTTGTAGTACCTTAGAAATTGCTAATCCGTAGGCTAAAGATAACTTATCGGGGGGATTTTGTTGCTGTAAACGATAGGAAAAAGCTTTGTCTGCTTGCAGCACATAATCCTGAATCGAATCGTATTGATTGATACGATTAGTTAACTCAAAAATTGGCTCAATACCCGTTAATCCTTGACCAATATTAGCAGACTTTAAGCGCAATTGGGTGACTAAATCTAATTGGGGCGTTGCTAACTTGGGAACTTGAGGATCGATAGTAATTTGAGCATTAGTTTTAATCGGATAGGTTTCGCCAGTTTCCCGATTGAGATAGACAGCAGATAAGCGATAAACTCCGGGGGTTGCTGCCGACTGCATGGCGGTTTTTTCAGTGACTTCAAAACCCTTTTGTTGCTCTTCTGGAGTTAATTTTTCTGCCATTAATCTCCCCATAGCAATACCATGATCGTGCATCCAATAATCCTTACCGTCCACTTCTTGCCAGGTTACAATTACTATCCCTGACTTTAATTGCTGCCAGTCTCCTGCCCATTTGTAAACCACAGAAATTGGTTGATTAGGAGAAGCTTTTTCGGCAATGGCAATCTCTCTTAATTCCACCTGTTTTGGTGCATTTTCAAGGGGTTTAACCGTGACGGAGGGGTCTATTTTACGGTGTAGGGATAGGGTACTATCATCCGGTAGCTGCCAAGTTTTCTCCACTTGGAAATCTGGCCTGGTGGCGACTCGATTAACAATTTTTTTCTGGACATCGGGGACGGAACCCTGTTCACCAGTTTTAGTTAAAAACCAATCTAAAGAATTGACATCCTTTTCGATATCTTCTTCCCGAACTCCCACCTGTCTGCCGGCAACCTGGGAATTATGTTTACCACCGTAGAAAGAGAAAGTATGTTGATTTAATTCGGGGGTGGAAGGTAAAACCCCTAGGGTACTGCGAAGATAGGGAGAATCGGCTAGAATCTCTTTAACTACTTCTTCCTGTTGCCAGCCGGTTTTTAAATAGGGATGGTGTTGTAATTCGGGACTGAAAACGTTAGTAATTATATCTCCCCCCAAGGGGAATAAATTTAAGCTGGTGAGAATAGCGGCAATAGTTATCGTTCCCCAACGGATAGCGGGGGCAAAACGACCGCGCCAAGATAATAAACCAACGGATAAAATTAAGGATAAAGTCGGTAAAAGCGGCAAAATATAACGAGCATCTTTATTGATATTTAGGGATGATAATAGGTATCCCCCCAGCAGAAAAACTCCTAACCAAATCCACACAGGACGATTAACCTTATCTTCGGTTTTTCTATGACCTAAGGAGATTAATAATCCCACCACGGGAACTAATAACAATACCCAAGAAAGAAAATAGGGTAAAACTTGGGCGTAAAATGTCCAGGCATCTGGACTGGTAAGAGGCGGATCTCCCTCCAAAATCGCCGAATCTACCGTGGCACGTTTGCCCGCGGTTAACATTAATAACCAATTCGTCCGATACCAGGGAAACATTAACAATGCTGCCGTCAAAAAACTGAGCATTAATTGCGCTAGATTGCCCCAACGTTTTCGCCGGAGATTTTCGCCCAATACCCACAAAATCGGTAAAAAGAGGAAAAATAGGGCGGTTTGTTTGACTAACATCCCTAAACCGCAAGCAATCCCCACAGCGATCGCTTTTAGCCAGCCTTGACCACTAAATCGCCACCATGTCAAGCAAAAGTAAGAAAACGTTACAATTGCCGCTAAGGGAAAATCTAAGAGATATTCGAGGCGATAATAGTATAAACCAGGGAGAAATTGACAGATTAAGACCGCCCATAAAGCCACAGTCCCATTAAAGAGGATAATTCCCAATCCGTACACAGAAAAGAGCAGTAGGGTACTATAGATAGCCATTACCCACATACCCGCGTCAACGCTAATGCCAAAGAGATTAAAGAAGGGAATCGTTAAAAGATAGGTTAAAGGAGGAATTTTCGGCGACATTAGCCATAAACCGCGCCACCAATCCCCATCAAACCAGCGCGGATTTTGGAAAGCTTGGGTATAGATAATCCCACCGTTGAGATAATCGGCCTGATCCCAAGCAGGAATAGTATGATCGAGACTAAACCAGAATCTATCGACTAATATCCCCAATATCCATATAATACTGACAATAATTAATCCCTGTCTCCCATCTAGCGATCGCTTCAAAATGACTTCTCCCTCGGACAACTCTCAATTATTCTGCCACGCTCTCAAGCGACCCTGAAAAAATCGCCAGCAAGAAACACCAGACCGATCGGGGTAAAATAAAGATTTAGTGAAAAATTGTAACAGGAACTTGACAAATGCGAGTGGTGATCGTTGGTGCAGGGTTAGCGGGAATGGCAACAGCTATCGATCTGGTCGATGCGGGCTGTACAGTAGAAATCTTAGAATCTCGTCCCTTTGTCGGTGGAAAAGTCGGTAGTTGGGTAGATGCGGACGGTAATCACATCGAGATGGGCTTGCACGTCTTTTTTGGCTGTTACTATAATCTTTTTGAGTTAATGAAAAAAGTGGGCGCTTTTCAATCCCTACTACTCAAAGAACACACCCACACTTTTATCAACGAAGGGGGAAAAATCGGCGAATTAGACTTTCGTTTCGCCGCGGGTGCGCCTTTTAACGGTTTAAAAGCCTTTTTTACCTCCTCCCAACTCTCAGCAGCCGATAAAATCTTTAATTCTCTGGCCTTAGGTACCAGTCCCATCGTCCGCGGTCTGATAGACTTTCAAGGAGCGATGAAAACGATTCGGGATCTGGACTCGATTAGCTTTGCTGATTGGTTTCGTAGCCATGGCGGTAATGAAGGCAGTTTAAAAAAAATGTGGAATCCGATCGCCTATGCCTTAGGATTTATCGATACGGAAAATATCTCGGCCCGTTGTATGCTGACGATTTTCCAATTTTTTGCCGCTAAAACCGAAGCTTCCGTCCTGCGGATGTTGGAAGGTTCCCCCCATGAATACCTACATAAACCGATTATTAACTATCTGGAAGCTCGGGGCGCCAAAATCTCTACCCGTTGTCAAGTGCGGGAAATTGTCTATTCTGGAGAGGGCGAAAATCTGCAAGTTAATGGCATGATCGTCGCTAACGGAGAAACCACAGAAACTATCACCGCAGATGCCTACGTTTGCGCTGGTGATGTCCCTGGTATTCAGCGTCTTATTCCCCAAGATTGGCGGAAAATGCCGATTTTTGACAATATTTTCCGACTAGAAGCCGTCCCCGTCGCTACGGTACAATTGCGTTTTGACGGTTGGGTGACGGAGTTAAATGATGCCGAAAAACGGCGACAACTGCAAAAAGCGGTGGGAATTGACAATCTTTTGTACACCCACCAAGCGGATTTTTCCTGTTTTGCAGATCTTGCTCTCACCAGTCCTAGGGATTATTATCGCCCCGAAGAAGGTTCTTTATTACAGTTAGTTTTAACCCCCGGAGACCCTTTTATTAAAGCTAAAAATGAAGATATTGCCGGTCACGTTTTAGCGCAGGTCCATAAGTTATTTCCCTCCTCGCGGGAGTTAAAGATGACTTGGTTTAGCGTGGTGAAATTGGCCCAGAGTCTTTATCGGGAAGCACCGGGGATGGATGTCTATCGTCCCTCGCAAGCGACTCCTATTGCTAACTTTTTCCTGGCTGGCAGTTATACCCAACAGGATTACATTGATAGCATGGAAGGAGCCACTTTATCCGGTAAACAGGCAGCCAAGGCGATTTTACAACAGGCCGAGCGCCGGAAATCTTTAGCCACGGTTTGAGCAAACAGCCGGCAATCTCGTCCCTTAAGAAGGGATTGCCTCTAGACTTGTTTTCACTCGCAAAAGATAACCACTATAGCTAACTTGGCAAGTCAGCCCCTCAGGCCAAGCTATACAAAAAAGACCGATCGAGCTAGACTCGTAAAAAGATCACTCCATCTAGAAGGCTTACCCTAGACTGGAAAGAATGTCGGAAAAATCTCGTCAGAAATAGGAGTCAATCGAGTTTATGCCAGAGCTTGCTGTACCATTAGAGCTTGATTTCACCAGCGAAACCTATAAATCAGCCTATAGTCGCATTAATGCCATCGTTATTGAAGGCGAATACGAGGCCAATAGCAATTATATTCAATTAGCAGACATCCTCACCGATAACAAAGAAGAGTTACACCGTCTAGCAAAAATGGAAAACCGTCACATGAAAGGTTTTCAAGCTTGCGGCCGAAATTTGCAAATCACCCCTGATATGGATTATGCCAAAGAATTCTTTTCCTCTCTGCACAATAACTTCCAAATTGCCTACGCAGAAGGTAAAGTTGTCACCTGTTTATTAATCCAATCTTTGATTATTGAAGCTTTTGCGATCGCTGCCTATAATATTTATATTCCTGTTGCTGATCCTTTTGCCCGTAAAATTACTGAAGGCGTAGTTAAAGACGAATATTTACACCTCAATTTTGGCGAAGAATGGCTAAAAGCGAACTTTGAAACCGCTAAAGAGGAATTAGAAGCGGCAAATCGCGCTAATCTACCCATTGTCTGGAAAATGCTCAATCAAGTCGAGGATGATGCTCGCGTCCTCGCTATGGAAAAAGAGGCCCTCGTGGAAGACTTTATGATTAGCTACGGGGAAGCTTTAAGCAATATTGGTTTCAGCACCCGTGATATCATGCGGATGTCTGCCTACGGATTAACTGCTGTCTAAAGCTTGAGCATCGAGATTTCTTTTTTCCCCTGCTGCCGCTCAACACAGAGCGGCTCTTTTGTGTATTATATTTAAGAGTCTTAACGATTTCTTAGCAATATCCTCATTTTTATCTAGTGCCATCTAGTCTAACGAAAGAACAATCAATGTTTGGTCTTATAGGTCATCTTACCAGTTTAGAACACGCCCAATCGGTCGCCGACGATCTAGGTTATCCTGAATATGCTAACCAGGGATTAGATTTTTGGTGCGCTGCCCCCCCGCAAATTGTCGATGATTTTCATGTCACCAGCATCACGGGGCAAACCATCAGAGGAAAATATATCGAATCCTGTTTTTTACCAGAGATGTTGTCGAATCGTTGGGTAAAGTCTGCTATTCGTAAGGTGCTAAATGCCATGGCACTCGCTCAAAAAAGTGATATCAATATCACCGCACTCGGCGGTTTTTCTTCAATTATTTTCGAGGAATTTAATCTCAAAGATAATCGACAGGTGCGCAATATCGAGCTAGATTTTGGCCGTTTTACCACCGGTAACACCCACACCGCTTACGTCATCTGCACTCAGGTGGAAACCCTCGCTAAAAAAATGGGCATTGATTTAGCTCAATCTACCGTCGTGGTTTGTGGGGCTACCGGAGATATCGGCAGCGCCGTTTGTCGTTGGTTAAATGAAAAAACCAATACAAAAGAACTAATCTATGTGGCACGCAATCAAGAGCGTTTACAATCTCTGCAAGAGGAGTTAGGATGCGGTAAAATTCTCCCCCTAGAGGAGGCTTTACCCCTGGCTGATATCATTGTTTGGGTGGCTAGTATGCCTAAAGGGGTAGAAATTGATCCAGATAAACTCAAGCGCCCCTGCATTATTATTGATGGTGGTTATCCGAAAAATTTAGGCATGGTATTAAATGCCCCCGATATTTCGGTGATTAAGGGCGGTATTGTCGAGCATTCCCTCGATATTGACTGGAAAATTATGAAAATCGTTAATATGGATATTCCCTCTCGTCAAATGTTTGCCTGTTTTGCTGAGGCGATTTTATTAGAGTTGGAGGGTTGGCAAACTAATTTTTCCTGGGGACGCAATCAAATTACCGTCCCTAAAATGGAACAAATCGGCGCAGCTTCCCGCAAACACGGGTTTCAACCTTTGTTATTTTAACTAATATCCCCAACCCCCCACCGACCACGGAATTAGAAGTTTTAGGCGACAAATAATTAGGAGTGAGTGCTTGACTTTGGCGGCGGTTTCGGTTATGATTGTCTTATAATAGGATGTTTGTGTTTATTGCAGACTGCTTAGATTCCCATTATGAATAAACTCTTTTAAAAATATTATCCCAAAATCTGCCGACAAAAGCAAGCAAAATTTTGCCTTCAATTGTTAAGTTTTGTTAAGAAAAATCCTAAGAGTGGCAAGGGATAGGACTCCCTTAGCTGATCAGAGGGCTTTTGGGGGAATTATAGAAGTGTGGGACTGATTTTTAGCTTTCTAGCAAAGACGACAAAACCATTAAACCCTATGAAAACTTGGTTAGAAGATTGCGGTATTTTACCCGCTTACGGTGGTGGGGTAATCATTGGCATTACCCTCTGTTTTTTCGGAGCGGCGACCAATACCATGGCGGGATGGTTGTATGCTATCTCTGGCACGACGATCGCTCTTTTAATGTTATCGATAATTTTACCCCGTCGTTCCCTTCTTCCTCTGAAAGTGCGTCGTCTTGCCATTGTACCCGTGAGTGCGGGAGACGATCTTAGTATTAGCCTAGAGATAGAAAATACTAGCAATCAGCCGATAAATCTGTTAGAAGTAACAGATATACTGCCTATAGTTCTCGCTCGGCCAAAAATAACCCCAATAGAAGCGATTGCCCCCAAAAGTTCCCATCGTTGGACTTATTATTTGCCCACCAGTAAACGAGGTATTTATCACTGGCAAGAAGTACAATTAAGAACAGCAGCCCCTCTCGGTTTATTTTGGTGTCGTCGTTGTCAGCAAGCAGCGGCTAAAGCTTTAGTTTATCCCCAAGTTTTACCCTTACAACAATGTCCCCTGATCGATTCCCTCGGTCAAGAGATGGCACAAAAATTAGAAAATAATCGCTATTATCAAAGGGCTAGTCAAGGACTTACCCGTAACTTGAGACAATATCGCTACGGTGATTCTACCCGTTTAATTCACTGGAAAACTAGCGCCCGTTTGGGAGAATTGCAAATTCGGGAATTAGAAGTGTTAACGGGGGGACAGGAAGTGATTATCTGTCTCGATACCCTCTGTGATTGGCAAGAAGACAGGTTTGAACGGGCGATTATTGCCGCTGCTTCCCTCTATTTTTATGCCCATCGTCGGCAATTAAATGTGAAACTCTGGACGGGTGAAACGGGTTTAATTCAGGGGGAAAGGGTCATTTTAGAAACTTTAGCGGCTATAGAGGCAAAAGCTAGTCAAAAAAAGGCCAATCTGCCCAATTTACCTGTGATTTGGTTGACAAGTAACTTCAATGCCATCGAACAACTCACCCCCGGCAGCCGTTGGTTATTTTTCCTCGCTGCCGATTCTAGGGAGAGTCCTTCACCCTTAATCCGACAGTTTAGCGGATTGGCGATCGAACCAGAAATTTCTCTACAACAACAATTACAAAAACCCCCTCGTTGAGAAAATTTCTGTTCACAGTCTAGATTGAGAGGAAATTCTCCCGAAAAAAATGCCCGTATCCCGGAAAAAGATGTTATGATAGAAAAGACTCGGACTCATGCGATCGCAACGCCTTAACCTTGTCAGGACCGGAAGGTAGCAGCAATACGGGATGCTTGTGACTGGCGTGATCTCCGGGTCTTTTTGTTGCCTGTGACGGTCACTGTCGTGAACGCTTTCAAAACTTTTCGATCGCTTACTGGCGAAACTCGTCGTCAACTACTGATCCTCTTCGTCACGGCGCTGTTTTTCTGGATAAGTATCACCACTCTCGTCCCCACTCTCCCCACCTATATTAAATTCCTAGGCGGTAGCAAACAAGATATCGGTTTTGTCATGGGGGCCTTTGCCATCGGTTTAATTTTATCGCGCAGTTGGTTAGGCAATCTAGTTGATCGCCGCAGTCGCAAATTAGTGGTTTTATTTGGAACTATTGTCGCCGCTACCGCACCCCTCGGTTATCTATTTTTTCGCGATCTTTCCTCTTTATTCGCCGTCCGCGCCTACCATGGCCTCAGTATCGCTGCTTTTACCACTGGTTACAGTACCCTAGTGGTGGATTTTTCCCCTGTTCGTCAACGGGGGGAGATAATTGGTTATATGAGCCTAACTGCACCCCTAGGCATGGGAATCGGTCCGGCTTTAGGCAGTTATCTCTACGAATCGATCGGTTATGACGGTTTATTTCTAGTTTCTGCCACTTCAGGAGCGATCGCCTTTCTCCTGGGTTTCTCCATTCAAGAACCGGACTTCAAGAAAAAATTAGGCGAAATGAAGGCAGAAAATCAGACAATTGAGCGCAGTTTCTGGGCATTATGTCAAGAGCGGGCTTTTTTAGTCCCCACCCTAGTTTTTCTACTGGTCGGTACTTTATTCGGCGGTTTAGTCGCTTTTTTACCCCTGTTTCTCCTCGAAAACCAACTTCCTTTCAGTGCCGGTCTATTCTACAGTTGTGCGGCAGTATCGGGGGTAATCGGACGGATTTTGTCGGGAGGAGCCAGCGATCGCTATGGACGGGGTTTATTCATCACTATTAGCGTTTTTTGCTATGGTTTATCCATGTTGGTTCTATCCTCTGCCCGATCTTCCTCCGCTTTAATTTTAGCCGCTATCCTCGAGGGTACGGGCGGGGGAATTTTATTTCCTATGTTACTGGCTTTAATCTCCGATCGCTCTGGGCCCCAAGAACGCGGCCGGGCCTATTCTATCTGTATCGGCGGTTTTGATGTGGGAACAGCCTTAGCCGGTCCAATTCTGGGGGTTTTAGCAATTTCCTACGAAACTATGTTTAGTTTATCGTCAGGATTAGCTGTTATTGCTCTCTTTCTCTTTTTTACTCTCTCTAACCCCACTATATTCCATTCTTTTCTCTTCGCTTTCGGTTTAGAAAAAGATCGTTATGCTCTGCGCGGACAATTACAATAAAGCTTACTGAAAAAGTTTTTCCTAGGGCAGGGTTATTTAATAGGTTTGAGGTTGAAAATTATGGCTCTTCGGTTTGTGTGATGCAATGGACGGGGGTTATAAGGGATGGAACCCTTATATAGAAAGGCATTTAGCGATTTTTGTCAATTGTTTTTGAACTAGAGCGAACTAATCAATTAA
>SFCA01000169.1:0-13917 GCA_007095475.1 Microcystis aeruginosa Ma_QC_C_20070703_M131
AGACTTCTCTGCCAAATCATCAGTCCATTGTTGTCTGCTTAGATAAAGATTGGCAACAAATTAATCAAGCAAGTCAGGAGAATCTGAACAGCACAGTTTCTGCGGATAATTTAGCCTACGTTATTTATACTTCTGGTTCTACAGGTAAACCTAAAGGTGTTGAGGTTATTCATCGTAGCGTTAACCGTCTTTTGTTTGGCGTAAATTATGCACATCTAGATGCAACACAAAGATTTTTACAAATGGCTCCCATTGCTTTTGACGCTTCTACCTTTGAGATTTGGGGTGCTTTATTACATGGTGCGAGATGTGTGATTTTTACGGAAGATATTCCTACCGCTACAAGTTTAAGAAATGCAATAGACAAACATGGCATTACTATTTTATGGCTAACGGCTGCTTTGTTCAATAAGATTATTGACGATAATTCCCAAGCTTTATCAGGAATTAAACAGCTACTAATTGGTGGAGAAGCACTTTCAGTTGCTCATGTTCATAAAGCACTGGAAACTTTGCCATTGACGCAAATTATTAATGGATATGGACCAACAGAAAGTACAACTTTTACCTGTTGCTATCCTATTCCTAAACAACTAGAGGCAACAATAAAGTCAATTCCCATTGGTTGTCCAATCTCCAACACACAGGTTTACATTTTAGATAACTATCTCCAACCTGTCCCGATTGGTGTAGTAGGGGAATTACATATTGCTGGTGCAGGATTAGCCAAAGGTTATCTTAACCGTCCCGAATTAACCCAAGAAAAATTTATTCCTAATCCTTTTGAGAAGGATGAAGTGATCCCCCCAACCCCCCTTAATAAGGGGGGCAATGAGCCGTCAAAATTATATAAAACGGGAGAGCTTCCGTATTGAATTAGGAGAAATTGAGTCCGTACTTAGTCAAAATCAGGCGGTACAGTCTTCTTGTGTGATTGTTCGTGAAGACAATCCGGGGGAAAAACAGTTAGTTGCCTATATTGTGCCTCAGCTAGGAGTAAAGCTAACAAGTGGCGATTTGCGTCAATTTCTTAGCCATAAATTGCCCGGTTATATGGTTCCTGGTGCGTTTGTGCTGCTGGAGTTTTTCCCTTTAACAGCTAACGGAAAAATTGATCGCCGTGCGTTAAAAGCTCCTAGTAATACCAGTGATTCAGACAGATTTATTGAAGCGCGTAATCAGTTAGAATTAAACCTCGTGCAAATCTGGTCAAAAGTGCTAAAGATTGACAAAATTAGCGTGCATGATAACTTTTTTGACCTCGGTGGTCATTCCCTTTTAGCTCCTTATTTAATCACCCAAATTAAAGAACAGTTAGGCAAGGAAATTGCCGTAACTACAATATTTCAAAACCCAACTATTGAACAGTTAGCGACCATTATCCAAACCGATGCAGATTCCTCTAACCAGTCTTGTTTGGTTCCCATTCAACCCCAGGGTTCAAAGCCTCCTTTCTTCTGTGTTCCAGGCGCCGGGGGACGACCATTTTATTTTTACCATTTAGGACGTTATTTAGGAAAAGATCAACCTTTCTACAGTTTTGAAAATGATCTCTATCAACAGTTTGGAGAAATCACTCGTATTGAGGATATAGCCAGTATTTATCTTCAAGCCATGCAGGATTTACAACCCCAAGGACCCTACTTTTTGGGAGGACATTCCTACGGTGGTAATGTGGCTTTTGAAATGGCTCAACAGTTGGTTAATCAGGGTCAACAAGTGGCATTACTAGCAATCATTGATTCTTCAGCACCCACCTATAAAGACAAACAAATTTTGCTTGATTATATTAATTGGGATCATGCGCGATGGTTAGCTGAAGTCAGTAAAGGGATAGAAGTTTATTTAGATAAAACCATCGATATTTCCTATGAAACTCTTCAACTCTTAACAGTGGAGGAACAATTAAGATACGTCTTAAACTTTTTTAAACTGGCTAATATGCTTCCTCCCAATGCGGAAACTAGGCAGCTTGAAAAAATTGTCCAAGCCTATAAAACTAGCTGTTTATGTCTGATTGATTATCTCCCTAAACAGACTTATCCTGGTAAAATTACGATTATACGGGCCGGGGAGGACTTAGCTGATGATCCAAATAAAGATTTAATAGCTGGAGATTGCGAGGATTCCTCCTTAGGCTGGAGTGAATTTTCTACAGAGCCAGTTGAGATTCATTTCGTCCTAGGAAATCATGTCTCGATTATGGTGGAACCCCATGTCCAGATTTTAGCCGAAGAGTTAAAAGTTTGCCTTGAGATTTGATACCAAACCCGTTTTTAAGTATGGTTAACTCCCAATTCAACTTTAAAGACTCAGTTATCAATTGCTTCTCCCCAATCTCCTCTATCTTTTAAACAGGATTTAATCTAAGAACTGACGATTTTCTACAAGTTGTGTGAACGGTAAGACTAATGTAGAATGCTGCAAGGCATCTGATTGCTAGACAGCCGATTTGTATTCTTTTGCCTTACCATGGATTTTATATGACTGAAATCCCGACCAACCAATCCAACTTAGTGATTTTAGGAGTCTCATCAATGACGGAAACTACTGAAACGGCCATTCCCAATGATTTTCTGGGAATTAATCCCACAGAAATCAACAAAAAACTTGTCTCCTGGGGAATTTCTCTGGATGAAGTTGTTCAAAAACTTGCTTCTCTGGGACTCCCCGGCATTATTTTCATTATTGCCGTTGCCGCATCTAGTGCTACTGCCTATCCTATGATTTACGCACTTTTTGGGTTAGGCGGTCCACTGGGACTAATTGGTGGACTTGGGGTCTTAGGCCTCTCTACCATTATTGGCGACATTGTGACGGGTTATGGCATTGAGGCACTGCTTAAAACGGTCTATCTCAAACGTCGTGAAACAGAAACTCAAGAATATCTCATCAATGAGGTGGAAGGTTTACCAATTTCTCAAGTTCTAAAACTTAACCTGAAAAAGGCTATTGAAGTAGAAATTACTGCCGAAGAACCCGTTGCTCCCAAAGAAGTCGAAATTGCTGAAGAGTAGTTCACCTTAACTAAGCACTGCTGCCTCCACCAGCCAATTGACTTGTTTAGCAAACCCTAAATACAACAAAAAACCGCCATAAATCTTACTCCTGCTTGACTTATGGCGGCAGTTTATTTCTGTCTGAATTACTGAAAGCAATCTTGAAATTAATTAACTATCTTCCCAGTCAGAAGGCCATTTCCAAGTCCAAACGGGAGCGGGTTGAGAATCGGGGGGGGAATCGGGAGTCGGAGCCTCGTCTTGGTCCACCGATAAAAAACGAGCAAAGAAGGGGATTGCTTTACTTTGTTCGCTATTAGGATAATTCATGGTCATTCCTAGTTTTGAGTAGCAGCTTTTTCAATATAGCTGCGATTACCCTGTGATAGTAACATATATTGCCGTCTTACTCAAGTCAAATCCTCACCTTACCCGCACTCCAGGTGAAACTTATAGCGGTATTCAGAGTCATCAGGTACGCAAATTTTCTTCCCTGTTCTCCGCTCCCCATTGCTAATTCAAAAGCGATAACTTCTGTCCCTCACCAGATAGGATAATTGCGATAAGATACTCTGACTCTGTCTTTGTTGGTTTATGAGTTGACGAGGATTTCAGCGATTGCCTGGGAGATGGGAAAATAAGGAGGATAAAGTTCTAGCCAGAAAAACTCGCCAACGGGATTAATTTCTAAAAAGATATAACGTTCATCTGGTGTGACAATCATATCAATTGCACCATAATTAAGACCGAAATATTTCATTAATTCAAGTAGTTGTTGTGCAATAGTTTTCGGTAAATCGTAGGGTTGCCATTGTTGATGGAGCGCTCTTCCCTCTTTTCGCCAATCGTAGATAGCACCGTCTAATTGTTGGGAATTGATCGCCGCCGTAAATATTTGTTCACCGACGATAGTGATGCGTAATTCCAAGGCTTTAGGAATGTTTTCCTGAAAAGTCATGGGACAAAATTGCAAACCTTCCAAATTATCTAGGTCTTCCTTAGTAACAGGACTGGTAAAAACAACCATTTCCTCTTGCTTGTCTCCATAAATAGCAAATTGAGAAAGCATTTTAGTCACAATTCCTGTTGCTTCAAACTCCTGAGCAAATTGCTTGACAGCTTCAGGATTATTAGAAGTTAAAGTCCCCGGAATTAATAAACCTAATTGTTGCGCCACTTGTAACTGCAATTGTTTATGATTGGCATGATCTACCTTAGCAATTGGATCAAGATGAAAACCAGATAAACTAGCAATCATTCCTCGAATACTTAACCGACATTCCTTAAGAGAAGCTTCGCGAAATTGACTATCCATCCCATCGGGTAATTTTAGTCCGTATCTCATGCGTCGATACCAAACAGCAGAAACTTCTTTTAGCTCTAGTTTTTGTTCTCCATCGCTAATAATTCCGCCTTTTTGACCGCCTGAGTAAAGATCAACTTTCACCTCTGTAGGGAAGCGATCGGTATCAAAACGGAAGGCTTTTTTACCCATGGCTTCTATGGCTTTGATTACCAGAGGAATACTTTCATTATCGTGGCTAAAAGTAACAATTAAAACGGTCATAGATTTCCTTGAAAACTTAGGATTAACAATTTTTTGAGCGCCAGCTTTGCCGATCAACCGAAGACTAAAAAATCGGCGATCGCATGAGAAATAGGTAAATCTAAATCCCGTTCTAACATTCCCCACTCACCACCCGGATTAACTTCTAAAAAAACGTATTCTCCCCCAGGAGTTAAGATAAAATCAAACGCCCCAAAATTCAACCCTAAATTAGCCATAAAAATCTGAAGTTGCTGCAATAGTGAATCGGGTAAAGTATGATGTTGCCAAGCACCAGGATCAATACCCGGTCTTCGCCAATCTACGGCTGAATGATTATACTGAGAAGATTCTAAAGCTCCCACAAATGTCTGTCCATTAACCACGACAACTCTCAATTCTAATTGTTTGGGAATTTCCGCTTGAAAAACCATAGGACAATAACGTAAAGATTCCGCTTCCTCAAGGTCTTCTGCTTTCACCCTACTGGTATAAAGAAAAAATTCCGGCGACTCCATACTGCGGGCGATCGCAGTTAACAATTTACTCACCATTCGTCCCTGAACCTGGGAAAAAAACTCCCGGGCAGCATCAGGATTATTGGTAACTAAGGTAGGGGGAATAATTAAGCCAACTTCTGAGGCCAAACGAAGTTGTAATAACTTATTTTTAGCCCTCTCAATTTGCGCTAAATTATCTAACCAACGCGCTGACCTTAAACTATCCCAAAAACCAGCCAAAGTCGTCTGGGATTCTCGCACACAAGCATCCCGAAACTGAGGATCTAAATACCCTGTTAGTTCAGGTTGCCAAATACGTCTTGTCCAAACAGATTGCACCTGTTGACTATCAATAGATTGATGGTTATAGGTTAATTGATAAAAACTTTTTTTCCCATTAAATTGGGCTGCTAATTGAACCTCTAAGGGAAATTTATCGGTATCTAAGCGAAAAGGTGTGGCTCCTTTTTTTTCTATCGCCTCAGCCACGCGGTCAATCGTGAAAAAATCGCCGCTATGGGTCAACAATAAAACAACTTTAGGCGATTCTTTCATGTCAATTGCAAATCTCTATATTTTAACCCATTTTAAGGCTTTTGGGTCGGTCTTTATTGATCCTAATCTCAAGAAAATGCTGCAAAAAGTCTTGCTTTTGCTTGACTTATTGCAGTATTGGTTTTTTGTTGAGTAATTACTAAATTTAGTTGACAGCACTTCTCAGGATCTCAACGTGCAGTTTTTTTGGCTGCAAGCCTTGCTTAGTGGCTCCTTTAGCTTTTTGTCTGTACGGTGTAATCAAGAAAAGTGCTGCAATTACTCATGTAACCTGAGTTTAAAACTCTTCCCAGTCAGAAGGGTATTTGAGTGTAACATTATATTCACGCTCAGGGGAAGGAGACTTGATGGAAGATTCCTCTTTGCTTACGGACAAGAAACGAGCAAAGAAAGGAAGTGCTTTACCTTGTTGATCGTTGGGATATGCCATTGTTATTCCTCTGGTAATTTTGAGTGAACAAGTTTAATCACTCAGATAAAAACAACCACCTGCACTTACCCCTGAAAGCTTTGCTGTGCATGGCTTTCAGAATCGGTATTGTGCAAATAATTTGCCTTTGTTTGGGTGATGGAAAACATCATAAGCACTAATCTGGCCAATGTCAAGCATTTAAGAAAAATTTCCGCTAAATCATACTAAATCCTTTGAGTATCGGCTATAACGTACCTCGTGCGAACAGGAAACGCTATAAATTGTAGTCCTTCGATTCTTCGATTCGGGAGCATCTCATTTATGCAAGTGAGTAATTATATTTATCCATAAAACTGGTTTCTAGCAAGGCTTTCAAAACAGCTTGACATAAAAACCTGATTTAGGGGTTACAAAGGTGAGATGCTCCCCTTCGATTCGAGAGTTTTAAGGTTAAGGAAAACTTTTCGATCTACTTAATTTCCAGACTAAGACTTTCTCTCGTGCTTCTATTAGCTCCATTCCTATTTTTTCTAAAACTCGCTTTGAAGCTATATTATCAGGAGCGCATCCAGCGGTCACTGTTTGCATACCGGGTTGAGAAAGTGTCCAGTCCATCATTGCTTTTGTCGCCTCAGATGCGTAGCCTTGTCGTCGATATAACGGCGCTACTTGATAACCAATTTCTACAGCATCTGTGGGTAAACCTTCGACATCAGGAATAATTTTGATCATCACATGACCAATAAGAGTATTGTCTGCTTGATGAATAATTAAACTCCCCCACCCCCACTCATTTTGTAAGGGGAATTGCAGCAAAATATTCGCAATATCAGGGAAAGCTTGAATCAACTCTTGTTCTGCCCAGTCAGCAGCAACTTTTACCCCCAAAATTGTTGCCAATTCATCGATACCTATGATTGTCGCTTTCAGAAGTTCAAGCTTTAAGGGGACTAAATATAATCGTTTCGTGACAAGTTTTTCCAGTGCTTTCATTTTATCAGTTATCAGCTTGTAGGGTGCGTGTTTGCGGTGATAATCTTTGACAAAAACCAAAATTAACAATCCGCCGCAACGCACCATTCTAACATTTCTAGAATACTTGAGTTGCAGCCAAATAAATTAGCCATTCTATTGAGACTTGCGCTTTGATAATGTACCTTTTGGGCGAAGGCAGTTCGCCCCTACATTGTGGACAAAATCCGTTACTGTAGGGGCGCAAGCAACCTGCGCCCTCTGATAGATAAGGTTTGCTGATCACCCTAAGTAGGGGGAGAGCCTTCGAGATTTTATCGCAACCGAATCGGCGGTTAGGAGATTGACAATCTCCGAAACCCTCTCATACTAAATCCGGTTATTAAAGACTGATTATTTATTCCTTCTTTTGCCTGTTGCCTCTTGCATGAGTGCCTATCCTGATATGTAGCCTATACTCAACGGATTTGGTATCAGGTTGTACTTTTGACTTGCGCGTAGCGCTATACATTTTGGGTGCAAGGAACCTGCGCCCAAATGCCTATTTTCAGGCTGAGTGATCGATGAAAATCTCTGGTAAGGGACTTGCGCTTTGATAATGTGCCATCTGGCTGGTCTGATGCTTCTACAGAGCGATTTTCTGGCTGGGATATTATTCCTACGCAAGTTCCTATCCTCACCCATTTTAAGCCTGGCGGTGCTGTGGCGGCGCATCTCCCTCTGTCCCCCCTGAAAGGGGGATGAAAGAAGGGATGTTTTTGTGGCACGGATGCTGACAGTAATGACGAGCCTGCGCTCTCAGAACCGGAATGTCTTGCAATTCATGACCGAACGTTTACTGCATATCTAAACTGGGTATATTAGGATGTCAGAAAACAAACGATGAACCTCACTCTCTCCCCGCTCCCCTGCTTCCCGCTCCCCTAAGCCCAATCGTGTTAGACTAATGTAGTTTTTCGTCGAGAGAGTTAAGTGAGTTTAACAATGGATAAAAATGAATGGATTAGTAGATTTGATAATTTAATTTGTAGTCCTTCGATCCGAGAGTTTTATGGTGAAAGAGAGTTTTTTAATGTCGGTTATTGGCTCTCCCATACCCAAGATCAACAGGAAGCATCCTGTACTCTGATGGAGAAACTTTTAGAATTTATTCCCAACAAACATGGAACAATTCTTGATGTTGGCTGTGGTTTAGGAGCAACCACCCATTATCTTCTCAAATATTACCCATTGACAGCAATTGTGGGGATTAACATTTCTCCGACACAAATTGCCAGAAGTCTCTTGAATTTTCCCGATGGTAAATTTCTGTTAATGGATGCGGTAGAGATGGATTTTGCCGATCATTCTTTTGAGCAAATTATTTGTGTAGAAGCTGCTTTTTATTTTAATACTAGACAGCAATTCCTCCAAGAAGCTTGGCGAGTATTAAAGCCGGGGGGAACCTTAATTCTCTCAGATCTGAGTTTTGCCACAACGGAACTTTTAGGTGATTGGACAGTTCCCCAAGCAAACACGGTTCAAGATATAGCAGAGTATCAAAATCTTTATCAACAGGCTGGGTTTAAAGATGTTCAATTTGTCGAGGTGACGGAGGAGTGCTGGTTCAGACATTTTCGCCATCTTAAGTCTTGGTTAACAGAGGATTTGCAATCAGGAAAATTAGACGAAGAAACCTATAATTTAAACATTAAGCCTCTGGATAATTTGCTAAGTTCCTCAGCCATAACTTATTGGTTAGTTGCTGCCCAAAAACCAGTCAATATGCTGTAATATTGGAGACAAAAAATGTTTGATTCCTTATCGGGTAAAAAAGTCGTTATTATTGGTGCAAGCTCCGGGATTGACCTAGGGATTGCCGAAAAATTGCTCTCCCTGGGGGCAAAAGTGGTGCTTTCCCATGCTTCTCAAGAGAAATTAGCTGCCGCTGTTGCCCTAATTTCCGGGGAGATTGAAGCCAAAACTGTTAATTTTTTAGAAGAAGATTCTGTTAATGCCTTTTTTGCAGAAATTGGCAACTTTGACCATTTAGTAGTCACCTCTCTGGGAGACAGAAATATGCCGCGAGCTTTATTAACTGAAATGACCACAGAAACGGCCCGGGGAGGTATGGAGAAATTCTGGGCAACCTTTTTAGCAGTGCGTGGCTCCCTGAAAACTTTGGCCAAGAACGGTTCCATTACCCTGACATCCAGCGTCACTATATTCAAATATTCCAAAATGGGCGGAATTTCCGTCATAGCCGCCGCTAATAGTGCCGTAGCCGTATTTGGACGCGCCCTCGCCCTAGAAATCGCTCCTATTCGCGTTAACGTTGTTGCCCCCGGATTAATAGAAGATACAAGTATCTGGAGCAGTCAAAGTGATTCGGAACGCTCGGACTTGAGCAAATGGGCGGTTTCTGCTCTACCTGTCGAACATTTAGGGCAACCCGAAGAAGTCGCCCTAGCAGTATTGAGTTTGATTATCAACCCCTATATGACCGGTGTGGTTTTACCCGTGGACGGTGGAGTTATTCTTTAATATTGACAGGGACTAAAAGAGAGCCGGTGCTGAGAAGTAAGTCCATGGTTGCCGATCGCTTCTAGGTGTTGAGCGGTGCCATAACCCTTGTGACGAGGGAGTTCATAATCGGGATAGCGTCTGTGCCAACGAGTAATTAAGTCATCGCGCCAGACTTTGGCCACGATACTAGCCGCCGCAATTACCGGCGATTGTTGATCTCCCTGAATTACCGCCTTTTGGGGGATTGACAAATCTTTAATAATGTGCTTGCCATCGATCAAGCAGAGACTGGGGGAAAGGGGTAATTTCCCGATCGCTCTGCTCATTGCCAGTAGGGAGGCATGAAAAATATTCAAGCGATCGATCTCTTTCACCGTAGCATAACCGATGCGACAAACAAAATCCCGTTGTATTTGCGCGCTCAATTTTTGCCGTTTTTGGGGGCTAAGTTGCTTACTATCCTTCACCCCCAACTCCCACAGCTGAGGAAAATCAGAGGGGACAGTGACCACTACCGCCGCCACCACGGGGCCAAATAAAGCCCCGCGCCCCACTTCATCGACACCGGCAATTAAGGGTTCTGCGCTCATGACTCATCGGCAGTGGCGGAGGAACGACGACGACGACGACGCAGCACCGCAGTTTCAGCCTCTATTGGTGGCTCCCCTGTCACCTCGGCGCTCACCGGGGTCTCGAAAGGAATAACTTCGCTCGGAAAAACTGGAGTTTCGGGCGCCATCGGTTCGGTGGTAAAAGTCACTGGCGGACTAGCTTCTTGGTTGATTTCCTGACTAACTTCGCTAGTGGTGGGACGACGACGACGGCGCACCAGGGGACGATTTTCGGCTTCCTCGCCGGTTTCCATCCCTTCGACTGGTGCGACCTCAGCTTCTGGGGTAGGAATCAAGGATATTTCAGGAGTGGCAGACGTTTCTGGGTTTTCCGCTTCTCTTTCCCCTGGCAGTTTCACGGAAACAAGCACCGATTTCGGGTCTCTAAACTCTTGATCCACCAGAATCAGGGGAGAAATGCCCATTAAAGAATAAACTTCCTGTTCTACGGGGGTCATTTCCACGGAAACCCGCTCCCGTTCGGTGACGGGGATATTTTTGCCAGCACCGGCATCTTCTCCCCGTTTCGAGAGACGGGCCGGGCGTTCTCGTTTTTCCTCAAGGCGTTGGGGTTCTGATTCCGGCTCGATTTCGTTGTTAACACCGTTAGTAGAGGCTTTTTCGCTCCGTTCCTCTTTTAGTAACAGTTCCGAGGGACGACGACGACGGCGACGGCGAGAATTATTAACCTGTTCTTGATAGTTGGGATGGAAGGAAAGATCCATGCCTTGGGCGTTTTCTTCGGCCTCAAATTCAGAGAAAACTTCTAGATAGGGTTCAGCCGCCGCAACCCTAGGAGCGCTCTTATCGGGTAGAACTTTTGTATTAGTCGTGGCGATGACAAGGGTTTCTTTTTCCGCGCGGCTAAGGGTGGGGGTTTCTAGGGCGATGGCGTTGCCTTCTCCGGGTAGATGGGCTAAATGGCCCAGTCCGCCGCAATGGTCACAGGTTTTGCCGAATAATTCATAAATGTTTTTCCCCTGACGCTTACGAGTTAATTCCACTAACCCCAATTCCGATAATTGGGCAATCTGGGGCCGGGCCTTATCGCTTTTCAGGGCATTATTAAACAATTCCAGCAGTTTCAACTGGTCGCGACGGGAATCCATATCGATGAAGTCCACCACCACCACACCGCCGATATTTCTCAAGCGCAGTTGTCGGGCGATTTCTGTGGCAGCCTCGCTATTAGTCCAGAGTACGGTTTCCCGGGCCGTGGCCGAACGGGTAAAGGAACCAGAGTTAACATCAATTACCGTTAAAGCTTCCGTCGGTTCAATGATAATGTAGCCGCCGGAGGGTAAATCAACCCGGGGTTTCAGGGCCTCGCGAATGGCGGCGTTAACCCGGAAATAGTCGAGAATTGGCTGGGGTTCCCGATGGGAGTCGATATAAACCCCTTCGAGAGCTTTGCCGCCGCCCCAGTTCGTCAATTGCTGTTTAACTCGTTTTACCGCCATCGGGTTATCCACAACAATGCGATTGACATCGGCACTGTACATATCCCGCAAAACCCTTTGAATAAAGTCATCATCGCGGTTAAGCAGGGCCGGGGCGCGGCTGCTGACGGCCATCTGTTGGATGCTCTCCCACTGTTTTTGCAGAAATTCCAAATCTTCGATAATCGCTTCTTCCGCTTTGCCTTCGGCCTCGGTGCGTACCAGCAACCCCATCCCCGCCGGTTTGACCAAAATCCCTAAAGCTCGTAAACGGGAGCGCTCGTCTTCACTGCGGATGCGACGGGAAAGATTCACCCCGCGACCATTGGGCATCAATACCAGATAACGACCGGGGAGAGTGACATTTCCCGTTAGCCGCGGTCCCTTGTTGCCGGTGGGTTCTTTCATTACCTGTACCAGCACTTTTTGCTGGGGGGCCAGTAATTCCGTGATAGCACCGGCGGTTTTTTTCAGTCTTAAGGGGCCCAGGTCGGTGACATGGATAAAGCCATTGCGTTCCGCATCGCCAATATTGACGAAGGCCGCATCTATCCCGGGGATGACATTTTCTACTAATCCTAGATAGATGTCGGCCACCTGCTGATTACCTGTGGCTACAACTAATTCCTGAATTTGATCTTCCCAAAAAACAGCCGCTATATGGTGTTGTTCGGCTATGATTATTTGTTTTGGCATTCAATTTCCTCAATCTTTCGGTTTCAAAAGCGACGGACTATGGGCTATTTGTCTATGCTTTGAGGCTACTTCTGGAAATCTGGTCTTGTTAAGAAAGTTCTAAGAAGATGAGTCCGCATCGTTAAAGCCTCATCTTGATGTTCATCTGCCCCTCAGACGTGGGAACTGAGTCTTGCTTTCAGTTGTTAAGTCTGTTTGGCAAGTGCTGGCTTGACCCACAATTAGGTAAGCACAGCCAAGAGACGAGATTTTCAATTAATCCCTGAGTCTTGCTCGATAACAGCATTTCTTATCCGTTTCCGCCGGTTCTGTCTATCAGAATCTAGGAAAAAAGGAGTTTTTCAGTTACTCCCCTCGGCAACAGGTTTCTGTGGACGGGAAAAATAGCGCACTTTTCGATTTTCCAAAAACCACGATTCTTTTAAGAAATGCTTTAATCGAGTCTTATAGACGACTATAACTCACTCGGTCACTCTCTGACAAGACGATGATCCCCTAGCCAAGATAAATTTTTCGGGGCAAGAAAGGAGTCAGTAGCTCAAATTCAGCAGTCAGGAGCAATGATAGGCAATAAAATAGACCTAAAAAGCTATATAGCTGACTTTTTAGGCTAAAATTCCCTTTTTATCTCCTTTTGGCTTTCTAAAGAATTAATTAACCCACCAGTACCGCTAGGACTATTGACGAGATGACCGGATTGACGGTTTCCTTAATCCCTTAATTCCCGTTCGGGCAAGGCGATAACGTTCAAAATTCCCTGTAAATCGGCTTCTGACTCGATTTCTAGCAATTCTTGCAGGTAGGGACGATAACGGTATAGTCGATAACCTTTCCCCTTTAACCATCGGGACGCGGCTAAATTACTGCCTTGATTAGCGGCAATATTTTCGTAGAGAATAATCGGGGCAAAACGCTCAAGTAAAAGTTGACTACCTTCTAAAACCGGTACTTCGTGGCCTTCCGCATCAATTTTGAGTAAATCCACCCTTTCTAACTGATAGGTATCAATTAAACTATCGAGGGTAAAACAGGGAACTGGTTCGTAATTGTCTGACTTTAATTGGGCTGCATCGGTAACGACTTCATTTAATTCACTAGCTTGATACAGGGATAAATAAACATTTCCCCCTTGATTACTGGCCGCTCCTCCACAGGGATAAACCCAAGAAAATTGATTAACCCGACAGGTTTCTTCTAGCAACTGGATACATTGGGAAAAAGGTTCGATAGCGATAACTTTTCCCGTTTTTCCGACTCGATGAGCGGCACTAAAAGTATAAACTCCGGCATTTGCCCCCACATCAATAACCGTCATTCCTTCCCTAATACTATGGCACCAAAATTCCATTTCTGCTTCAAACCAATCCCCTTGGGCGAGTAAAACTCCCGTGACAAAACTGCGAAAACTTGCTTCTACAGCTAGGGTAATATCCCGATCAAAATCGAGATAGGTAAAGGGCTGATTTATATCTAAATTTGTCCAACTTTTTCCCGTTACTTTCGCTGTTTCTAACCAAAAATTAGCTAATTGTTGTTGTCCTAATCCCCGATAGGCCAAATAAAGGGGGAGCATCTCACTTGTGCAATGAGTATTAATGCTTATAGCAGTCAAAAACGAGAAAATCTTGAACCTGATCACAAAGAGAAATGAGATTATAATAGTTATAACTTACGATTCAGAA